>DOVS01000212.1 GCA_003519965.1 Betaproteobacteria bacterium | reverse complement strand
AGAAGGTGGACAACCACGCCCCACCCTACTTCACGTTCGGATTCTTCATATACTTGAAAAAGTCCGAGTTAGGCGCCAACACCATAAGGTCGCTCTTGTTCTTGAAGCTATTGCGGTACGCTTCTAGGCTGCGGTAAAAACTATAAAATTCCGGGTTGCGGCGATACGCTTTCGCATAGATAGCCGCGGCCTTGGCGTCGCCCGCCCCTTTAATTTTCTGCGCTTGACGATACGCCTCTGCGATAATGATCTCGCGCTGACGGTCGGCGTCGGCGCGAATTTTTTCCGCATCGGCGGCGCCTTCGGCGCGCAACTCGTTGGCGACACGCTTACGCTCCGCCTCCATCCGGCGATACACCGATTCGCTGATGGCCGGCGCCAAATCCACTCGCTTGAGCCGCACATCCAGCACCTTAACGCCCATTTTCTCGGCATCCGAGTCGGCTTTGGTGCGAAGAATACTCATGATTTTATCGCGTTCGCCGGAAATAACGTCATGCACCGTCCGCTTGCCGAACTCGGCGCGCAGCGAATCGTTGATCGTTTGCGCCAGCCGAACTTCGGCCTGACGCTCGTCGCCGCCGACGCTGACATAGTATTGCAAGGGATCGACCACGCGCCATTTGACGAAGGAATCCACGATGACATTTTTCTTCTCGGAGGTAATAAAGCGTTCCGGCATGGAGTCGAAAGTACGGATCCGGGTGTCGAAATAACGCACGTTTTGCAGCACAGGGACTTTAAAATAAAGTCCGGGATTGGTTTTTACCGAGACGATCTTGCCAAGCTGGAAAACGATGGCGTTTTGCCGTTGATCGACGGTGAATGCCGACAGACTCAACAACAACAGCACCGCCAACCCGGCGACGATAAAAAGACTGGACTTGGATTGGCTCATGGGCGCTCCTCCCGCTCGCGGCTGCGGAACGCCGAGCGCGAGCGGTAGTTATCGGTTGGCTTGGTGGCGCGGGGCGCCGTGCTCGTCGCCGCTGGCGACGTAGCCGGGCTTGGCGGCTGCGCCGCCGGATGCATTAACTTGTCTAGCGGCAAATACAATAAGTTATGGCCGCCTTTCTGGTCGACCAGCACCTTGCTGGTGTTGCTCAAGACATGTTGCATCGCGTCGAGATAGAGCCGCTCCCGCGTAACTTTCGGCGCTTTGTCGTACTCCACCATCACTTGCTGGAAGCGGCTGGCGTTACCCTGAGCGGTATCGACGACGCGCTGCTCATACCCTTGCGCCTCCGCCAGCAAACGGGCGGCGGTGCCGCGCGCCTTGGGAATGACGCCATTGGCGTAAGCCTGCCCTTCGTTCTTCAAGCGCGCCTTGTCTTGTCCGGCTTTCACAGCGTCGTCAAAGGCTGCTTGCACTTGCTCCGGCGGCTGTGCATTTTGCATGGTGACCTTGACGATATTAATCCCGGTGCGGTAATAATCGAGGATCTTTTGCATTAGCTTAGCGGCGCGCGCCGCCACTTCCTCGCGCCCTTCGTAGAGCACGAAATCCATCTTATTTCTACCGACGACTTCTCGAATAGCGGACTCCGCCGCCTGCTTCACCGCCGCGTCCGGATTGCGGTTAGCGAACAAATAATTCTTGGCGCTCTTTAAATTGTATTGCACGGCGAATTGAATATCGATGATATTCTCGTCGTCGGTCAGCATAAGCGATTCGCTGGGTACTGCGTTCTTGACGTTGTCGCGGTAGCCGATGGGGACGGTGCGAATTTGATCGATGTTGATTACCGTGACCGTCTCGATGGGATAGGGGAGATGCCAGTGCGGGCCTTCCCGGGTCGTCTCGATATATTTACCGAAGCGCTGCACCACGCCACGACTCGCCGGACTCACGATATAAAATCCGCTGGCTAACCAGACCGCGACAATGACGCCGGCAAGCAGGCCGATGCCGCCAAGACGGCGCGCCGGCGACCCACCACCACCACCGCCCTTGCCGCCAAACAGCCCGGATAGCCGTTGATTGAATTTACGCCAGAGTTCATCCAGATCGGGCGGGCCGTCGTTATTGCGTCTACCCCCCCACTGGGGATCATTCCAAGCCATAAGCGTGTCCTGTGTGTTTAAGCAGAAAATAGCGCCAGCTCGCTAGAGAAGCAAGGCTCAACGTCTGGCGCGGCTTTACGCGCCAGCTACGCACCAGCGCTTTTCCCCATGAATTGCAACGGCCGCCTCCGCCAACGCTTGACGCAGTAAATCTAGGCCGTCGCCCGTTCTCGCGCTGACTTTGACGCAGGTCATTCTACCATATTCATCCCGCTCCACTGCCGGGGTGATCTCCGTCGTGTCGATTTTATTCAGCACCAGCAACTGGGGAATCTCCCCTGCGCCAATCTCCGCCAACACCTTATTAACTTCCGTTTGCTGTCGTTCCCGGTTGCCGCTGCCAATATCGATCACATGGAGTAGCAGGTCCGCTTCCACCGCCTCGTCCAAGGTTGCCCGGAAAGCGGCAACCAGCGTATGGGGCAAGTCTTGGATAAATCCTACTGTGTCCGATAGCACGGCGGCGCCGGCCGCCGGCAGATACAGCCGGCGGCTCGTGGTGTCCAGCGTAGCGAACAACTGGTCGGCGGCATAGGCCCCGGCATGCGTTAGGGCGTTAAATAAAGTGGATTTGCCGGCGTTAGTATACCCCACCAGGGAAACAGACAGTACATCCGCGCGGCGCCGGGCGCGGCGTTGTATCGAATGCTGCCGTTTGAGCTTGGCCAATTTTTCCTTGAGCAGCTTGACGCGCTTTCCCAGCAAACGGCGGTCAGTCTCCAACTGGGTTTCGCCGGGACCGCGCAGGCCAATCCCCCCTTTTTGCCGCTCCAAGTGCGTCCAGCCGCGCACCAGCCGGGTCGACAGATGTTCTAGCTGCGCCAGCTCCACTTGAAGCTTACCTTCGTGGCTGCGCGCTCGTTGCGCGAAAATATCCAAAATCAGGCTGGTGCGGTCGATCACCCGGCAATTCAAGCGTCTTTCCAAGTTGCGCTCCTGGACGGGCATCAAGTCGTGGTTAAAGACCACCGCACTAACATCGCGGGCGGCAACCGCTTGGGCGATCTCCTCTACTTTTCCCGCACCGGCGAACAACGCCGCATCCGGACGGCGCCGTTTACCCTGGATAACGCCCGCCACCCATAAACCGGCGCTTTCCGATAACAGACGAAGTTCCTCGACGCGTTCCGCGTAATCCGCCGCTCCCATGTCGAGCGCGACAAGCAACGCAATATCGCCGCTCTCGGGACGATCAATCATTGAGATTCGGCGGGCTGCTCAACATTGACGTTGACCGGACGCGCCGGAACGACCGTGGAAATTGCGTGTTTGTACACCATTTGGGTCACCGAGTTTTTTAGCAGCACGACATACTGGTCGAAAGAATCGATATGGCCTTGGAGTTTGATGCCGTTCACCAAATAAATGGAAACGGGTACATGTTCCTTGCGCAGGGTGTTCAAAAATGGGTCTTGTAACAGTTGCCCTTTGCTCATAGTTTTCTCCGAACACTTTCAAATGGGTATGATTAATTTATTTTAATGCAATCAATTTGTTGTTGACAGCCTACCTAGCTATTCTAGCAGGTTTCCAGAAACCGGCGGCGGGAGAATTCGCTTTGCGGTCCGCTTTAGTCGATTGCCCCGTTTCTCAGCTTCTCCGCCGCTTCCTCCGAATTGACGATGTTGACGCAACGCCCGGAATCTAATTCAACGCTGGCGGGAATCGAGAGGCGGGAACAAACGTCCAAACGCCGGTGGAAACTCGGCGCGTTCTCTCCGCGTAGGTCGTCATGGGGAACGGATTGCAAAAATGATATTGCGCCCCACGGATAACCGATTCCAGCGGCGCCATGGTGCGCCGCTTCACATCGTCCGCCAAGTCGTCTGGGTCGTCACCAATCGCGCCAAAATTGCTTTGGCGGGCCAGTGACGGATATGCGCTTCCCATTCAAAACGGCTCGCGAAGGGTTCGGCGGCGATAAACTGACGGCCTCGCTCCGGTCATCCCCCTGCACAGTGTAAAGATTTCCCATAATACGGATGCGCCGTTCGCCAGCGGCGAAATGGGCATGGGCGATGATTGCCGGCGGCGTCTTAATCTTCGTTACCGGTACAGAAGAGGCGAGTATCCACATGTTTGCGCGTATTGCGAGGAGTCGGATTCTTCGCTTTCTTCGACCGCATGCTGCGCGCGGTCGCCGCTAGCGCGAATTCGCCGGGAAGATGAGGGGGCCGATGCGAATTTCCCGTATTTCCTGGTTCTGTGAATCGGCCATGCGTCCTCCTTCTGTCAATTTCGTCGTCGTTTGGACGCGCGCCCCGGCGGCTGCGCCTCAGCCAAACGCCCGTTTGCGGAAACGCCGCTCCCGCCGCGCCCGATTTACCTCGCCTTTGGTGAGCGGCGCCGCCTTTTTGCCGGCATAGGGATTATGCGCTTGTTTAAACTGCACGCGAAGCGGCGTACCGCTTAGCTTGAAGACCTCGCGAAACACCTTTTCCAAGTAGCGGCGATAGCTGTCGCCGACACCGTCTACCGACGTGCCGTGAACCACGATAATCGGCGGATTGCTACCGCCCTGATGGGCATAGCGCAGTTTTGGACGGCGCAGGCCGGAAACCGGCGGCGGCTGCTTAGCAACGGCGTCCTGCAAGGTTCGACTTAACTTGGGCGTAGGCATTTTCACCATCGCCGCCGCGTATGCCTCGTTAACGGATTTCATCAGCAATCTCACACCGCTTCCCGTCAACGCCGAGATGTAGTGGCATCGAGCGAAGCCGAGAAAATTCAATCGCCGTGCGATGTCTCCCTTGATCCGGTTGCGCCGGTCGGCGTCTAGGCCGTCCCATTTGTTAACCGCGAGCACCAGCGCGCGGCCGCTCTCCAGAATAAAACCGGCGAGGCTCGCATCCTGGTCGGAGATGTCTTGCTGGGCGTCCACGATGAGCACGACGACGTTGGCGTCTTCAATCGCCTGCAAGGTTTTCACGACGGAGAACTTTTCCACCGCCTCGAAAATTTTGCCGCGCTTACGCACGCCGGCGGTATCGATCAATACGTAACACCGTCCGCCATGTTCAAAGTCGATGTAAATACTGTCTCGAGTCGTTCCCGCCTGGTCGAAGGCAATCACTCGGTCTTCGCCGAGCAAGCTATTGACCAGAGTGGATTTGCCGACGTTGGGGCGGCCCACCACAGCGATTTTCGGCTGTTTTTCCGCGTCCGCCGGCGGTTCTTTTTCCTGCGGAAAATCCGCCAGCGCCAGCTCCACCAATTCTCGCACGCCATCGCCGTGAGCGGCGGAGATGGCCACCGGTTCGCCTAGCCCCAACTCGAAAAATTCGGCGGCGACCACCGCGCGCGCCATTCCTTCCGCTTTATTTACCACGACCATGGCTTGGCGTCCCGACTGGCGCACCGTCACGGCAATCGCCTTATCCATGGGCGTCAATCCCTGGCGCGCATCCACCAGAAACACCACCTTATCGGCTTCATCGATTGCTTGCCGGGTTTGACGCGCCATGTGATGAAGAATGCCGTCTTTCGCCACCGGCTCGAACCCTCCGGTATCCACAACGAGATAGGGCCTGTCTCCTAGCGCTCCATGGCCGTAATGGCGATCGCGGGTCAGCCCCGGCAGGTCCGCCACCAGGGCGTCGCGGCTGCGCGTCAGACGGTTGAATAGCGTGGACTTGCCAACATTAGGCCGCCCGATCAACACCAAGGTAGGTTTCATGGTTTTGGTGGCGCGCCCTATTTAAACCGGAAGGTGTAGACACCCCCATCGCGCGTTTGCACCAGCACTCCGCCGGTCAACGGAATCGGACGGGTGACAATGGCGCTGCCATCGGTAGCGGCCCGTCCGGCGAATGCACCGTCCTCGCGGGACAAGAGGTGAAGATAGCCTTGAAAATCGCCGACCACCACGTAACCGCCCACCACCGCGGGCGTACTCAAACGGCGGGCAAATAGCTTGCGCTGCGTCCAGACACGCTCTCCGCTATTTTTATCCAGCGCCACCACGTCGCCGTTGGCCTCGCTGATATAGACATTACGATTATCCACCGCCAGACCGGCGATACTCGACATTTTCCGCGCCCAAACGATATTGCCGCTCCGCGCATCGAGGCAAGCCGCCCGTCCCTGGTAAGTCACCGCATACACGTGCCGGTTATCCGTCACGGGATTACTGGTAATATCCGCGATCCGCTCGATTTCGGTCGCGCCATGGGGAATGGCCACATTGGTTTCCCATCCCAGGTTACCGCTGGCTACATCGATCGCCGCCAGCTTGCCGCCGCCATATCCGGCGAATACCGCCCCCCGGTCGACCAGAACGCCGGCGTGATTCCATACCGTCAGAGCCGGCGTGGCGTGCTCGTAAAACCATTTAACCTTGCCGTTTGCCGCGTCATACGCGGTAACTCGGTTATCTTCGGTACGCACCACCACGAGTCCGCGGGAAACACGGGGAGCGCTCAACACCTCGCTGGACGCCGGTGCGCGCCAAGCGGGCTTGCCGCTATCTTCGTCGAACGCCAGCACCTCGCCGTTTCCCGTACCCACCACGACGCGGCCGGCGCCGACGCCAACGCCGCCGGTCAACTTCTGCCCGGCGTCGATCCGCCATTGCGTTTTACCATCCGCCAAATGCAACCGGGCAACGGCGCCGTCATGACCCGCCACATAAACACTCCCAGCATCGACCCAGGGGGAAAATACATAGCCGCCGCCATCCGCGATATGGCGGCTCCACGCGAGGTGCAACGTCACGCGCGGAGTGAAACTCGCTAGCGGCGCGGGCTGCGGCCCTTTGTTGCCGCCAGAAAGCAGGCCGAACCCAGAGGACACGTCTTCCTTTAAGGAAGAGCAGGCAGCCAGCGACATCACCACCAGTCCCAGCAGCAGCGGCCGAATCATGCCGATCTTATTCCCTTTTCCCGTCATCACTCCGTCCCCAGTGCGTCTAATTTCATCTGAACGACCTTGCGGTATTCCAAATGCTTATCCAATCGAGCGAGCGCCGTTTTATAGGCGCGCTTTGCCTTGGCCGTCTGCCCCTGCACCGCCAGAATATCGCCCGAAAGATCGGCGTACAACGCATCGAAGCTGGCGCCGTGCTTGGCGTTCAACAATGCAAGCGCGCCCTTGGCGTCTTTTTCGTCGAATAACACGCTCGCCAAGCGCAAGCGGGCAATATCCCGGAGCGCGGGTTCGCCGGCATGATCGATGACCCATTGCAACTGGGCCTTGGCGCTCTTGGCGTCTCCATGCGCGTAATTGGCGTGCGCCGCGATCAAGGCGGCCCGCGGCGCATAAGCGGTGCCAGGGTAGCGGCTCATAATTTCTCCCGACGCCTCGCGTATCTTCGAAGCGTCGCCGCCTTGCGCGACCTCTTGCAATACACCGAATAAGGCAGAAGCCTGCGCCGCTTGGCGCCGCTGATAATAGCGCCAACCTTGGATGGCTGAAACCGTTATCGCCAGCACCAACACCACCGTCATGAGCGCGCCGCCATAACGCTTCCACCAGGCTTTCAAGGCGTCGAATTGCTCCTGTTCTTCTAAATCCAACATAAATCGATTCCTCGCTTAGGATGCCGCCGAATTGCCCGGCGCCGGGGAAGATAAGACGTCAATCGCCTCTTCAAGGGATAATTGGGCCTGCTCGCCCAGTTCACGCAACGGTTTAAGCGTTAGCATGTTCCGCGCCGCTTCGTCGTCACCGAGAATAATCGCGTAACGCGCCCCGCTGTGATCCGCCTTTTTCATTTGCGATTTAAAACCGCCGCCGCCGCAATGGTAAATCACTTGAATGCCGTGGTCACGCAGCCGTTCCGCCGCGTGCAGGGCGAAACGGTCCGCCACCGCGCCTTGATGCGCCAGATAAACATCCGCCGGCGGCGAAGGCGCAGTCACTTGCTGCGCGGCCATTAACGCCAGCAAGCGCTCCACGCCCATGGCAAAACCGCAGGCGGGCGCGGGCTTGCCGCCTAGCTGAGCGAGCAAGCCGTCGTAACGTCCGCCGGCGCACACCGTTCCTTGCGCGCCCAAACGATCGGTGACCCATTCAAACACGGTGAAATTATAATAATCCAACCCCCGCACCAGCCGCGGATTGATTTCGCATTCTATCTCCGCCTCGCGCAACGACTGTTGCAACTGCTCGAAGTGCCGCAATGCGTCTTCTTCCAGGTCATCCATGAGGCGCGGCGCGCTTTCGATCATTTCCTGCATGGCTGGGTTTTTGCTGTCCAAAATACGTAGCGGATTCGCGTGAAGGCGGCGCTTGGCGTCTTCGTCCAGCTGCTCGACACGCCGTTCCAAATAGCGGACGAGTTTTTGGCGATGGCGGCGCCGCGCCGCGCTATCGCCCAAGGTATTGATTTGCAAACGCACATCGGTTAACCCCAAGCGCTTCCACAAGCGGCTCGTCATGACGATATGCTCTACATCCATATCCGGCCCGGGAAAGCCGAATGCTTCCACGCCAACCTGATGAAATTGGCGGTAACGTCCTTTTTGCGGACGCTCATGGCGAAACATCGGCCCCATGTAATAGAGCCGCTGGGGTGCGTTATACGATAAATTGTGTTGCATCACCGCGCGCGCGCAACCGGCGGTGCCTTCCGGCCGCAGCGTCAGGCTTTCGCCATTGAGCGCATCGATGAATGTGTACATCTCTTTTTCCACAATGTCCGTTACCTCGCCGATGGAGCGAACGAAGAGATCCGTACTTTCAACAATCGGTAAGCGAATCGCGCGATAGCCGTAACTTTTTAACCAATCGACGACGGTTGTTTCAAAAAACTCCCAAAAATGGGCGTCGCCGGGAAGAATATCGTTCATTCCCCGGACGGCCTGAATGGTATGGCTCATGCGGTTGTCATCACATCATTTACAATTGAAGGGGGGCGGCTAGGCTAATTTTCCGTCGCCGCCTGTCGCGCCGCAATGTGCGCGCGGATTTCCTGCTCCAGGTCATCGACTAGGGTTGCTTCCTTGAGCTTCCCCACCGGTTTCCCATCGCGGTAGAGCAGTAAGTTGGGGGAGCCGCCGGCTACCCCGATATGCGCCGCTCGCGCCTCTCCGGGGCCGTTCACCACGCAACCGATGACCGCCACGTCGAGGGGCGCCAGCACATCCTCCAGCCGATTCTCCAAAACGTTGACTGTTTTAATCACGTCGAATTCCTGACGCGAGCAAGTAGGGCAAGCAATGAAGTTTATTCCTTTATTTCTGAGGTGCAGGCTTTTCAATATATCGAAACCGACCTTCACTTCTTCCACCGGATCGGCGGCCAGCGACACCCGCAAGGTATCGCCGATTCCCTGGGAAAGCAGCATGCCCAAGCCGATGGCGGATTTAATCCCGCCGGCGCGCAAACCACCGGCTTCAGTAATACCTAGGTGCAATGGCTGCTCGATCTGACGCGCAAGCAAGCGATACGCTTCGAGGGTCAAAAAAATCTCCGACGCCTTGAGACTCACCTTGAAATCCTGAAAATCCAGTCGGTTCAGAATATCGATATGGCGCAACGCCGACTCCACCAGCGCCGCCGGCGTCGGTTCACGGTATTTTTTCTGTAAGTCTTTTTCCAGGGAGCCGGCGTTCACCCCAATGCGAATCGGAATACCATGATCCCGGGCGGCGCGCACCACTTCCCCCACGCGCTCCGCGCGGCCGATATTGCCAGGGTTAATACGCAAGCAATCCACGCCCAGCTCGGCGACCCGCAAGGCGATCCGGTAATCGAAGTGGATGTCCGCCACCAACGGCACCGGCGACTGTTTTTTAATCTCGCCAAAGGCGTCCGCCGCTTCCAGCGACGGGACGGATACTCGCACGATATCGGCGCCCGCGTTTGCCGCCTGCCGCACCTGCGCCACGGTAGCCGCTACATCGCACGTTTCGGTGTTGGTCATGGTCTGCACGCTAATCGGCGCATCGCCGCCGACCAATACATCGCCGATACGAATCTGCCGGCTTTTACGGCGTGGAATTTGATGAGAGAACATATCGGATTATTTCAGCGTCAGGTGCGCCACGTCGATTTTAGTGTACGGCGCTAAGTCTACCGGGCGGCCATTATAAAGTAATTTAACCGTTCCGGCATTGCCGACGACCACTTGAAACGGCGCCTGACCATAGACGTCCTGGCGCCCGCCGGCGTGGTTGAGTTGGGAAAAAATCACTGCGCCGCCGCCATCGCGAACGTCCACCCAGGAATCGGCGCTGAATTTCAAATCGATATGGTCTGGCCCGCTGCCGGCGACGCCATGCGCGGCGGCCGGAGAGGCGGAGGGAGCGACGCTGCTCTTGATCGGCGTGGATAGCGCCGAGGGACCGGCGACCGCCGCTGCCGGGGGAGCAGCCGCGGATGGCGGAAACTTAGCGGCGGATGCAGGCGGCGGAGACGACAAGACAACCGGTGCGGGCGGCGCTTTGCGCACCACGGGCAACAGCTTCTTCGCGGCGGGGGGAGCCGGCTTCGGCACCGGCGGCAACGAATGGGCGACTACGCGGGACAATCGGTTTTGCATCTGCAAGCGAGCGAGTACGCCGGGGAAATAATGATAAAACCCCGCCAGCAACGCCGCCAGCAAGGCAAGGCCGATAACGGCGAATCGATATTTTCCCCAGCCTGGGGAGCGCGTGTCGGAAAAACTGACCGCTTTCGATGGCGCGACGCTCAACGGCGCCAACGTTTGTGGACTGCGTTGCTGGTAGACGGCAAGCAACGGCCCGGCGTCGATTTGCAGCAACTTAGCGTAGTTTCGGATGAAACCGCGGACAAACGTCGGCCCCGGCAACTGGTCGTAATCCTCCGCTTCCAGCGCTTCCACCTGACGTGTACCGAGCTTTAGGTGGCGCGCGATATCCGCCACGCTCAACCCAAGCTTCTCGCGCGCGGCGGTCAATTGCCGTCCCATATCTACCGAAGAAGCGGCGGATGCATCCGCTGCCTGGGTTTCAAGTTCTTCCGTCATGGCCGTTTTCCGTCGTTTAACGCTTGAGTCTCCTTGGCGCCGGGAAAACGATCGCGCAACATGAGCGAGTAGGTTTTCTCGGTATTCACGTCTCCCGCCTTACGCTCAATTTGGACACCCAACCACAATTGCCCGGCGGTTGGCGCAGGCGTCTGCCGGATAAACAGGGAAAAATAGCGGGCCGCTGTCTTATAAGCGCCTTGACGGTAAGCGATCCCCGCCAAGTAATAGCGCGCCAGCGTTAAGCGAGGCTGATGTTGCAGCGCCCGGCGAAAATATACGGCGGCTTGTTTATCGTCTTGTAATTTCAGGCTGCAAATACCCGCATTGTAATAAGCCTTCTCCGGCGTTGCGTACAGCGGGTTTTTCAACGCCGCCAGGAAATGTGGGATGGAATCCTTGGGATCGCGGCGTTGGCAAAGAAACCAGCCGTAGTTGTTCTGTGTATCGGAATCTCCTGGGCGAAGGCTCAAGGCTTGTTCAAAATTTTCCTGCGCCTGTTTATTTTCCCTCAGACCCATGTAAATCAGCCCTTTGATGTTATAGGCGGGGGCGTAGTCGGCATCGGCGTTGATCGCAGTTTTTAACTCTTGCAGCGCAATGCCGATCTGGCCGCGGCTATAATACGCCGCGGCCAGATCGGTGTGGATTCGCGCGCGAGTGGCTGGCGGCGCCATGCCGTCACCGGCCCATACCGCCGGGGCAACCGCGAGCAGCAAGAGCAAAGCCCTCTGCAACAGCCCTTTCACGCCACCGTCCTTAGAATGCCGCGTTCACGCCGCCGCGTTTTATCCTCCACCCGACCAGCCAGCTGACCACAAGCGGCGTCAATATCATCGCCGCGCGTTTTACGGGTAGTCGTCACGCGGCCCCCCTGAATCAGCACGTCACGAAAATGTTGAACCGCCGCTGGCCGGGAACGGCTAAAACCGGCACCGGCGAAAGGATTAAAGGGGATTAGATTAAACTTACACGGAATATCGCGCGTCAACGCAAGCAATTCGCGCGCATGGGCGGGGCTGTCGTTCACCGCATCGAGCAAGACATACTCGAAAGTAATGAAATCGCGGGGCGCATCCGCCACGTAGCGGCGGCAGGCGGCCATCAACTCCCGCAACGGGTATTTTTGATTAATCGGCGCCAAGCGGTCGCGCAGCGCGTCGCTAGGCGCATGCAGAGAAACCGCAAGCGCCACCGGGCAGGCCGCCCGCAGCCGATCCATAGCGGGAACGACGCCGGCGGTGCTCACCGTTACCCGCCGCCGCGACAGGCCGTAGCCGAAATCGTCCAGCATTAGCCGCAACGCGCTCAACGTATGGTCGAAATTCAATAGCGGCTCGCCCATGCCCATCA
>DOVS01000158.1 GCA_003519965.1 Betaproteobacteria bacterium | reverse complement strand
CCCAACGGCGCGGGCAAGACCACCTTGCTGAAATGCCTGGTGAGCGAAACAGAGCCCGACCAAGGCGAGGCGAAATGGGCGGAGAAAGCGCATATCGGCTATTTCGCCCAGGATCATGCGCCCGATTTCGATAGCGACCTCGGCCTCTTCGAGTGGATGAGCCAGTGGCGGCGCGCGGGAGACGACGACCAAGTGATTCGCGGCACTCTCGGCCGCCTGCTCTTTTCCGGCGACGATGTAAAAAAAGCGGTGCGGGTGCTGTCCGGCGGCGAAAAAGGACGCATGCTGTACGGTCAACTGATTTTGCAGCGTCCTAACGTCCTGGTGATGGACGAACCCACCAACCACATGGATATGGAATCCATCGAATCCCTCAATCTAGCGTTGGAGAAATACACCGGTACGCTGATTTTTGTGAGTCATGACCGGCAATTTGTGTCCTCTCTCGCCACCCAGATCATCGAACTCGACGGCAAGGGCGGCTTCCGCCATTACGCCGGCAATTACGAGGATTATCTACATAGTCAGGGAATCGACGCTTAGCGTGGCGCTGCCGCCGGCGTTGCGCTTAAGCGCCCGCCGCGCGGACGTTGCCCGCCTGCCGCCGTTTGGGTGCGGAGCATTGTATTCAGCTTCAAGTAAGGAATTTTCATGAAAATCGGTACTCCGCTTTCTTCTTGCGCAACCCGCGTCATGCTGCTGGGCAGCGGCGAATTAGGCAAGGAAGTGATTATCGCCCTGCAACGCCTCGGCGTCGAAGTTGTCGCCGTGGATCGGTATCCCGATGCGCCGGGACACCAAGTCGCTCATCGCGCCCATGTAATCGACATGGCCGACGGCGATGCGTTGCGCGCCCTAGTCACACGGGAGCGGCCGCATCTGATCGTACCCGAGATCGAAGCGATCGCTACCGATAGGCTGGCGCAGATCGAGGCCGAGGGTTTGGCGGAAGTGATTCCCACCGCCCGCGCCGCCCAATTGACCATGAACCGGGAAGGTATTCGCCGGTTGGCGGCGGAAACGCTGGAACTGCCGACTTCCCGCTACGCTTTCGCCGATTCCCTGAACGCCTTGCGCATGGCGATTGACGGCGGCGTCGGCTATCCTTGTCTCGTCAAGCCGGTGATGTCCTCCTCCGGCAAGGGACAATCGACGGTGCACGGCCCGGAAGACGTGGAAAAAGCTTGGGATTACGCGCTATGCGGCGGCCGGGTGAACCGTGGGCGGGTAATCGTAGAGGAAATGGTGGATTTCGAGGTGGAAATCACCTTGCTGACGGTGCGGGCGCTGGATGAAAATGGCGGGGTGCAGACGTATTTTTGCGATCCGATCGGCCATCGTCAAGAACAAGGCGATTACGTGGAGAGCTGGCAACCGCAGCCGATGAGCGAAGCCGCGATGCGGCGGGCGCGGGAAATCGCCGCGGCGGTGACCGACAATCTCGGGGGACGTGGGATTTTCGGCGTCGAGCTGTTTGTCCGGGGCGACCAGGTCTGGTTTAGCGAAGTCAGTCCTCGGCCTCACGACACCGGCATGGTGACGCTCGTCAGCCAGACCCAAAGCGAGTTTGACCTGCACGCCCGCGCGATTCTCGGCTTGCCGGTGTCCACTGCGTTGCTGCGCCCTGGCGCCAGCGCGGTGATTTACGGCGGTATGGCGCAAAAAGGCATCGCCTTCGAGGGGGTGGACGCGGCGCTGCGGACGCCGCAGACCGATATACGGCTGTTCGGCAAACCGGAAGCCTTTATCCGTCGCCGCATGGGCGTGGCGCTGGCCAACGGTGAAACCGTGGAGGACGCGCGTCGCCGCGCCGCGCTCGCCGCCGCGACAGTGCGGCCGGTTAACGGCTAAGCGGACTCGGCCGCGGCGGTGCGCCGAAGGCGGCGAGCGCCTACAGCCGCTGCGCTAGAATAGCCCGTGCTTCGTTATTGGTTAGGACCATCGGATTGGTTTTCATGCTGTTGCCCCGGCGCCGGGCGACAACGCGATCCAGATCGCCCGCGGTCACGCCGAAATGGGAAAGACGCGGCAATTCCAGCTGCGTGCTCCATTGCGTGAGCGTATGCACCAGAAAGACGCGCGCGCCCGCATCGTCCACGTGACTGCGGCCACGGAACAGCCGCCCCAGTTGCGCGTATTTTTCGAGGGCGGGATTCGCCGGATCGCGGGCTTCCATGCAATCGATATTCATCCGGGTGGCGGCCGCCGCCAGTGCGCTGCAGGCCACGCCGTGGGGAATGGGAAACAACGCCCCCAACGGCGCGGCGAGGCCATGCACCGCGCCCAGTCCCGCTTGCGCCAAAGTGACGCCAGACAACAACGCGGCGTAGGCCATTGCCCGCCGTCCCGCCGCCGCTTGCGCTCCGCCTTCCGCCCACCCACGCCAGTAGACCGTCGCTCACGCGGCGGATACCGTCGAGCGCTAGGGCGTCGGTAAACGGATTGGCGCGGATGGAGACAAAAGACTCCAGCAGTTGGGTCAGCGCATCCATGCCGTTGGCGGCGATGAGCGAAGGCGGGCAACCGGCCATGAGTTCTGGATCGATAACCGCGTACTCGGCGGTTAAGCGCTCGTCGCGGAACGACTTCTTATACCCATTCTCGCCCTGGACGCTCAGCACCGCGTTTTGCGTGGCTTCCGATCCGGCGCCCGCCGTGGTCGGAACGGCGATAAACGGCGTGGCGGGGCCGCGATAGGGTAATTCTAGACCCACGCCTTCCAGATGATCCATCACCGAGTTGCCCGGTTCGAGCAGGCCGGCGATCGCTTTCGCCGCGTCCAGCACGCTGCCGCCGCCGACGCCCAGCACCACGTCGATACCGGTGCGCCGCAACGCCGAGACCGCTGCGTCGATTTCTTGGGGGGAAGGCTCGCCATGCACTTGCCAAGTTTCCCAGCGCACGCCGCGCGCCGTCAGCGTGCTGGCTAATGTTTCCCATTGGACCGTCTGGCAGAAGGATTGGCTGCCGGTGACAATCAGGGGGTGTGCGCCGAAGCGCGCCAGCAATGCGGGGACGCGGGAAAAGCCGCCGTCGCCGTATTCGATGCGCGGCAGGCGGGAAAGGGAGAATGCGGGGATTGGCGTCATGGGTAAATCGCGATGTTAGGTGCGTTAGCGCGCGGGCGGATGGCCGCGCCGCCATTGGCCAACGCGCCGCTCCGCCTCTAGAATGTCGTTCGTGTGCATTTGCGTGATTAGGGTGCGGAGCCGGGCGCGGGCGCCGGCGTCGTTTGCCGACGCCAGCTTGAACCAGACATAAGCTTGTATTTTGTCGGACGGCACGCCCCGGCCGTCGAGATACATCAGCGCCAAATTGTATTGCGCATCCGAATCGCCTTGATCAGCAGATTTCGTGTCCCATTTGAGCGCCATATGATCGTTTCTTCTTACGCCCCGTCCCGTCATGTACATGAAGCCGAGATAGGCCTCGGCTTCGGCGTTGCCTTGCAGCGCCGCTTTTTTATACCACTTGACCGCTTCTCCGTCGTTCTGGGGCGTTCCTTTGCCATGCCGGTACATGAGGCCTACCGTAGTTTGCGCTGTAGCGTCTCCGGTTTGCGCCGCCTTCAGCGCTTGACGGAACCGGCCGGCGGCGTCGAGCGGCGGCGGAGGCGCCGGCCGGGCGGCGGCGTGCGGTGTCTTGACGGGTTTTTCCGGCAGCGTCGCGGGAATGGCGGCGGCCATGGCGGGCGGGGGAGAAACCGCGGCGGCGCGCGGCGCGGCCGCCTTCGGCGTCTCGTCATGAGAAGCCGCGAACCAGGCGGCGCCATAGACAATAATCGCGGCGGCGATGACGGCCTTCTTCCACGGGAAACGGCGCGGCGCCGCTAGTGTGCGGCCAATGCCGGCGGTTGCCGTCGCGCCGAGAGGCAAGGGGCGGCGGGCGGCGGCGGAAAATCCGCCGCGTGGCGCGGTGCTGTCGCTGGGCGCCGGTTCCGCGGCGGTGGGCGCTGTTATGCCGAGAGCGGGGAACGGCGCTTGGTTTTCCAGCGGCGCTTGGGCGGGGTCCATCGTGATTTGGGGCGAAGCCGCGTCCAGTTCAAAGGCGTCTAACTCGGCGAGCGCCGCCGTTAGGCGGCGAAAGCCGCCCGCCCCCCAGGATCGCTGCATTTTCTTCAGCAACGCGGGGAGTTTTTCCTGGTGAACGCCATTGAAATAATCGATCCGGCGCAGTGAAATGTGGTGAAGCCAGTAGCCGAGGCTGTATAGGTCGGCCCGCCAACCGATGGTGTTATAGGCGGGACGGGCGAGACGCAGATCGGCATAGCGTTTTTTCGACGCCGCGCTTAACGCGCTCCACCGCATTTTGTCTTTTTCGCCGCACAACCGGGCGTAATTGCGCCAATCCTGTTGCAGCGCGCGACGGCAGGCGGGCGAAAGGAAAGCGGCTTGCCCGCCGTCAGGATCGAGAAACGGCGCTTTTTCCATGCGGTGCAGCGCGCTGTGGGCAAAAGCGAAGTCGGTGAGCCGCACCGATCCGTAATCGATGCGCTGGTCGTCGGCGAGCGATAAAAAGATGTTGTCGGGCCGCAAGCAGCCATGCACGACCCCCGCGGCGTGAATGGCCGCCGCCGCCCGGCAGACGGCCTGGATTAGGCGAATGAGATCGCTGGATCGCTGAAAAGGATGCTGGAGTTCGCCGGCGGGCGTGTTCAGTAGTTGCGATAACGCATAGCCGGGCGCTTCGACGACCAAGGCGCGCTGGTCGATATCCACTGAAACGAACTGGGCGGTCGGCATGGCGGGCGGGAATTCTTGCAGAATTCGCGCTTCGTGGCATAGCCAATAACCGGCGGCGGGAAATTCGACGGCTAGCGTTTTGCGCACGCGCTCCGCCGGTAAGCCGCGGTGGTCGGTGACGCGCAATGTTTCCACTTGGACAGGTGGGTGGGCGGTTACCGCTTCATCTTGAGTGGTCATGGCGGAGCCGTGGGGGGTTGCGAAGCCGTCTTAAAAAGTGCTGTGTTTGCCGCCGGCGTTTTTGCGGCCATACGGTTATATCCGCGATCTCAGTATCGAATCGATCAATCCGTCGCCAGCGAATAATGCTGAAACGGATTATAAGGAGTCGGAGAACAATCGGCAATGATTCGCCGCGAGACACTGTTTACCCGCGCCTCTCCAGGGATGGCATGCTGCGTCTACAAGCGCCGCCCATTCCTCGATGCAGCAGGCGAGGAGGAAATTCCTTCTGCACAATGGCGGATCGT
>DOVS01000030.1 GCA_003519965.1 Betaproteobacteria bacterium | reverse complement strand
CTGCCTGTATCACCCGCAGGCCAAATCGTTCCTGATCACCGAGGCGGTGCGCGGTGAAGGCGGCGTATTGATCTTGCCGAACGGCGCGCGCTTTATGCCGTCCCACGACCCGCGCGCGGAATTGGCGCCGCGCGACGTGGTCGCGCGGGCGATCGACTTTGAAATGAAAAAACGCGGCCTGGATTGCGTCTACCTGGATATTTCCCACAAGCCGGCGGATTTCGTGAAGACGCATTTCCCCACGATCTATGGCCGTTGCCTGGAATTAGGCGTCGATATCACCCGCGACCCCATTCCGGTCGTCCCCGCAGCCCACTACTCCTGCGGCGGCGTCGTGGTCGATCTCAAGGGACGAACCGATGTCCACAATCTCTACGCCGTGGGAGAAACCGCTTGCACCGGTCTGCACGGCGCTAATCGCCTCGCCAGCAACTCTCTGCTGGAGTGCGTGGTCTTCGCCCAGGCCGCCGCGGCGGACATCATGGAGCAAGCCGCGGCAGCCCCGCCCTCCTTGCCCGAATGGGACGAAAGCCGGGTAACCGACGCCGACGAGGAAATTGTGATCTCCCATAACTGGGACGAGCTGCGCCGCTTTATGTGGGACTATGTCGGCATCGTCCGCACCAACAAGCGGTTGCAGCGGGCGCAACACCGGATCACGCTGCTCCATGAGGAAATTAACGAATTTTACCGCAATTTCCGGGTGGGCAACGATCTCATCGAACTCCGCAATCTGGTGCTCACCGCCGACCTCATTATCCGCTGCGCCATACAGCGCCAAGAAAGCCGCGGCCTTCATTACAGCCGGGATTATTCGGACACGCTGCCCGCGGCGCAAAATACCGTTCTGGTGCCCGGCGCGCCCGTTGCTTAATCCCGGCGGCCCGGATGAAATCCGGCCTGCCGGCCAACCAGCGGCCATCGCGCTGGACAAGCCGAGTCCGCATCGCTCGCGAAGACCACCGCAAAAGCACGGGAAGCGCCGTAGGTGCAAGACGCGCGCCGCAAAATACTCGCAGCGAGCGGTTACGGCGCCGCGGCTACTTGTCCAACGCAACGCCGTAAACCGTATACTTCCTGCCTTCGCGGCCCGTCGCTTGCGGGAAACGCGGGCTAACGGCGCGATTTTCCCCGCGCCGCCGCAACATGCTTGCCGCGCCAGCCGCAACGCCATCGCAATAACACCCGCAATCGGCGGAAATCCTCCGCCGCCAAGGTGTCGGACAACACGACCACATGCCGTACTTTACGCTTTGCCGCCAGCCGCACATTGACGATCGCCAGCTTGGCGGAGACAAAACTCGTATTCAAGACATTGCCTTCCCAGCAAGCGCCCCCCACCGTCTCTAGCGTGCATGCCCGCGCTGCACCCAAATGCAGCGCCACGATTGCGTCCGGGGCGGCGCGCAACGCCTCCCGGCGCACGTAATAGTACGCGCTTACCAGAACGAGCGCCGCCGCTGCCGCCTTCACGCCCGGCGGCAACGCCGCCAAAAACACCATGACGAGCGCTAAACTATGCGCCATGACGAGGACGCCCAGCAATTGCCGGGACGGTTTTAAGTCAAAACGATTCATGGGCGGCGCCAAATAGCGGCGGGAGAAAAACTGCCGTCATCGCGACCGGAATGCTTGTAAAAAGCCAAAAAGCGCATTATGTTAACCGGGCGAACGAACACATAGGCAAAAGCGATGAATTCATTATGGCAAGCGCATTTATCCGCTGCCGGCGCCGTATACGACGGCCGGCGCGTTTCCCACTTCGGCGATCCCCAGCAGGAATTACGCGACACTTGCGACGGAACCGTTATCACGGACCTTACCCATTTAGGCTTGCTGCGCGTCACCGGCGATGACGCGGAAACTTTTTTGCAAGGCCAGCTCAGTGGCGACGCCCGGGAAATCACCGAGGAGAAGGCCCAGTACAGTAGCTACAATACACCGAAGGGACGCATGCTGGCGACTTTCCTCGCCTGGCTGGAAGACGGCGGCTATTGCCTCCAACTCCCTCACCCGCTATTGGAGAGCGTCAAGAAGCGCTTGTCCCTGTTTATCCTGCGCGCCAAGGTGGCGATCGAGGACGCCAGCGACCACACCGTGCGTATTGGCGTTGCCGGCGAAAAAGCGGCGGCGCTGTTGGCGGAAGCCTTTGGAGAATTACCCGCCGATGCGATGCGCGTTGTCCATAGCAGCCAAGGCCGTCTCCTCCGCCTCAACGCGCGGCAATATCTATTTTCCGGCCGTGTGGAACACGCCATGCCGCTATGGGATGCGTTACGCCGCGAAGCGACGCCGGTGGGTGCGGCATGCTGGGAATGGCTCGACATCCGCGCCGGAATTCCGCACATCCTACCTCTCACGCAAGAAGAGTTCGTACCGCAAATGGCCAACTATGAACTCATTGGCGGCGTGGGCTTCAAAAAAGGCTGCTATACCGGTCAGGAAATCATCACGCGCACACAGCATTTGGGCAAAATCAAGCGCCGCCTGTACTTAGCGCATATCGACACCGACAACGCGCCACAACCGGGAGATCACTTGTTCGGCCAGGAGGCGGAGGGACAGGTGGGCGGGAAAATCGTCAATGCCCGGCAAGCACCCGATGGAGGCTACGATGTACTCGCGGTTATCCCCGTCGCCAGCATGAACGCGGGCAGCATTCATTGGCGCAGCGCCGACGGCCCGGTGCTCAAAACGCTCCCGCTTCCTTACTCAGTCGCCTAACCGCCGCGTCTAAGGCCGCCGTTTGGGCGGCGGTGGCGGCGCTGACGGCTTCGCGGGCGGCGCTTTCAGCACCTGATAAAACACTTCGCCCCGTTTAATCATGCCAAGCTCGCTGCGGGCGCGCTCTTCAATCGCCGCGTAACCCTGCTTCAGATCGCGCACTTCCGCCGCCAGGGACGCGTTGCGCTCCACTAATGCCTGGTTGAGTTTTTTGCGGACGCTAATTTTCTGGTCGATCTCCCATACTTTAAGCCAACTCCCTTTACCTAACCACAGCGGGTATTGCAGCGCCGCGATGAGCAGCACGAGCAGGAGCGTCAGCCAGCGCATGACTCAGCTAAGCTGGCGGAACGCCTCCCGCCCGGCGAAGCACGCCGCATCGCCAAGCTCCTCTTCGATCCGCAACAATTGATTATACTTTGCGATGCGTTCGGAGCGGCTGGCGGAACCCGTCTTAATCTGCATGGTATTGGTCGCGACGGCAATGTCGGCGATGGTGGTGTCTTCGGTTTCGCCGGAGCGATGGGAAATCACCGCTGTATAACCGGCGCGGCGCGCCATATCGATAGCGGCGAACGTCTCGGTGAGGGTGCCGATCTGATTGACTTTAATGAGCACCGAATTGGCGATTCCCTGCTGAATGCCTTGGCGGATGATATTCGCGTTGGTCACGAAAATATCGTCGCCGACCAACTGAATCGTTTTACCCAGCCGCTCGGTCTGAAGCTTCCAGCCGTCCCAATCGTATTCGCTCATGCCGTCCTCGATATTAATCAGCGGATACTTGTCCACCCAGTCGGCAAGATAGTCGGTAAATTGGGCGGAATCGAGAACCCGGCCCTCCGAAGCCAGGTGATACTGGCCGTCTTTGTAGAATTCCGAGCTAGCGCAATCTACGCCGATCGCCACATCCGATCCCGGCAGATAACCGGCGGATTCAATCGCTTCGACGATATATTTCAGCGCTTCCTCATGGGACGCGAGATTAGGGGCGAATCCGCCCTCGTCGCCAACAGTGGTGGTC
>DOVS01000206.1 GCA_003519965.1 Betaproteobacteria bacterium | reverse complement strand
GATTTCCTGATAGCCGGTCATCGCGGTATTGAACACGACCTCGCCCACCGCGCACCCCTCGGCGCCAATGGAAACACCACGCAACACCGTTCCATCGGCAAGAACAAGAATCGCGGGTTGGTGTAGCGGCACAGAAACTTCCTCCGGTTTTTTTAGTTCAGCCCAGGCAAAACACCGTGAGCACGAGCAGCGGGGCAAACACCGGAAAGGCGGCCCCATGCGCCCGGCGGACGCACAAAGCGGGACAGGCCTAAGCACCCGTCCCGCTTGAATTAAACGAATAGAATTATATCGAAAAACCCGCCGCCGATCAACGCAGCCCCAAGACGTCCTGCATATCGAACAGCCCTTGACTGCGCCCGTCCAGGAAGCGGGCGGCGCGCACCGCGCCCTGGGCGAAGGTGGCGCGACTAGACGCTTTATGACTGATCTCCACCCGCTCGCCGATGCCGGCGAACAACGCCGTATGTTCGCCAACGATATCGCCGCCGCGAACGGTGGCGAAACCAATAGCGCCCGGCAGCCGCTCGCCGGTAACGCCCTGCCGACCGTAAACCGCGTGCTCGGCAAGCGTGCGGCCCATCGCATCGGCGATCACTTCGCCCATCCGCAGCGCCGTTCCAGAGGGCGCGTCCACCTTGTGACGATGGTGCGCCTCGACAATCTCCACATCGTAGCCATCCTGCAAAACCCGAGCCGCCACTTCCAGCAGCTTGAACACCAGATTCACTCCCACGCTCATATTAGGGGCCAACACAATGGGGATGTCCCGGCTAGCGGCGCTGATCTCCAACTTCTGCTCGGGCGTCAAGCCGGTCGTGCCAATCACCATGCCGACGCCCTGCCGGCGGCAACTGGCCAAGTGTTGCAGCGTTCCTTCGGGGCGGGTGAAATCGATCAATACGCGACACCCGTCGAGCGCACGCGTTAAATCGTCGGTGACGCGCACCCCGCAGGGCGCGCCGACCAACTCGCCGGCATCCTTGCCCACCGCCGGGCTTCCCGCCCGCTCCAGCGCGGCATGCAGCCGCACTTCCTGGGATTGCGCCACCGCTTCCAGCAAAGCGCGCCCCATCCGGCCAGCGCTGCCGACGATCGCGATATTCAACATAACCTTTCCTTAATCACTACGCGCTTGACGCCAGCACGATGCGAGATTAACCGGTGGAGCATTCGCCTTACAAGCCGATTTTGTTCAGCATCCGCCCGAAGAATCCTTGATCTTCCTTTGCACCCGACGACTTCTCCGTCCCAGCGCCGGTCGTTGCGGACTTTACCCCTTGCTGCGCCGCCGCTTGCCGGCCCGCTAGCGTTTTCTTGGCGGGGACCACATCGCCTTCCACCCGGACTAGCTTGCCATCACGGAAAATCAGCGAAATCCGTCGCTTTTGCGTCAGCTTGCCCGCCTTGCGGTAGCTATAAAAATAATCCCATCGGTCGGCATGAAAAATATCGGTCAATAACGGCGTCCCCAACGCATACCGCGCCTGATCCTTCGTCATGCCGTACTTCAGCTGCGACATCATTTTCTGGGTTAACTGATTCCCTTGCTGAATGTCGATCTTGTAAGGTTTGAGCGGATTGCTCATGGTGCAGGCGGCCAACAACCCGACGACCGCAAACAAAAACATCCTTTTAGCCATATGCGCTACTCGAAAAATTTTACGGCGCGTCTCGCGGAACGCCCCGACAGACACCGCAAGCCGCCGGCGGGAAGCCGCCAACTGGAAACGATTAGGTAATCCCTATATGATAACTCAAATTCATTCATCGGGCATTTCTCAATGAGCGAGCCGAACGATTTAAAAAACGCAGGCCTCAAGGCTACGCTGCCGCGCATCAAAATCCTCAAAATTTTTGAATCCGGCCCGATCCGCCACCTATCCGCCGAGGATATTTATAAAATACTGCTTGCGGAAGGGGAGGATGTCGGCCTAGCGACGGTCTATCGCGTACTCACGCAATTCGAAGGGGCGGGCTTGCTGGTGCGCCACCACTTCGAAGGCGGAAAATCCGTCTTCGAACTCAATCAGGGAGAGCATCACGATCACATCGTCTGCCTTCAGTGCGGCTTGGTGGAAGAGTTTTGCGACCCGGAAATCGAGAAACGCCAGCGCCGGATCGCCAAGGAACGCGGCTTTCATATCCGCGAGCATTCTCTCCACATTTACGCCGATTGCGTGCGCAAAGACTGCCCCAACAAATCGTGATGGTTCGGAACAGCGGCGCGGCGCGCATCCCGCGCATCGGTTTCCGCACACCACCGGACTGTCGGTGAAACGCAAGCCGTTCCGGCGGCGTTGCGGTTATGCCCGGAGGAGCGCCCAGCCGCTAGCTTACCGCCCGCACCAGCCGCCGAAACGCTCAGCGAAGTTAAACGACCCTAATAACCGGGCGGTTGCAGCATGGACTAAAGCAAATCGCCCAAGCGACCCTCACGGGAAAGCAAGCGCCGGCCAAATGGGCGTATCGTTCGCAATAACGCGAACGCGCTCGCCAACCGCCCTGTCCGAACGCTTCTTGACCCAATTCGATTGGCTGGAGTCCGCCCACCGGAAAAGAATGGCCGGCGCGTACGCCCCGGCGTCGCTAACGCATCGAGCGCTTAGCACGGCCTGGCTACCCGCACCGGCAACGCGGAACATCGCGCGCTGCACGCCCCATCGCGTCGCCTTTTATGTATGACAAAACGACTCGGCCCGTGGAGTTCGCGCAGCAAGTTCACATCGTGCGCACCACTAACGGCTGTTACCCTCACTGGGCAAAGCCGCCGGGAAAACATGAACCCTGTTTGGCCACCCGCGCCCCAGCGGCGATCCGGCGGGGAAACCGCTAGCGCAAGCGCACCGGACAACTTTCGCCAGCGGCTACGGCGCTCAACGCGCCCCCAGCATCTCTTCGGCATGCGCCAGGGTTGTGTCGGTAATATCCACCCCCCCCAGCATGCGGGCGATTT
>DOVS01000315.1 GCA_003519965.1 Betaproteobacteria bacterium | reverse complement strand
GACGAATTCGCCATGGGCTCGTCCAATGAAACCTCCTACTTCGGCCCGGTAAAAAATCCGTGGGCCGCCGACGCCGTGCCGGGCGGCAGTTCCGGCGGCAGCGTGGCGGCGGTCGCGGCGCGCCTGACGCCCGCGGCGACCGGCACCGACACCGGCGGCTCCATCCGTCAACCTGCGGCGCTATGCGGCGTTTCCGGCATTAAACCCACCTATGGCGTGGTATCGCGCTACGGGATGATTGCTTTCGCCTCCAGCCTGGACCAAGGCGGGCCGATTGCCAAAAGCGCCGAGGATCTGGCGCTGTTGCTCAACGCCATGGCCGGTTTCGACCCGCGGGACTCCACCAGCTTGGAGCGGTCGTCCGAAGATTACACTTTAGACCTGGCGCAACCGTTGCGGGGGTTGAGAATCGGGCTGCCGCGAGAATACTTCGCCGCGGGCCTGAGCGCCGACGTGGCGCGGGCGGTGGAGCAAGCCATCGCCGAGTACCGCAAGCTGGGCGCGGAGACCGTCGATATTTCCTTGCCCAACAGCCAGCTGGCGGTGCCGGTTTATTATGTACTCGCGCCGGCGGAAGCCTCCAGCAATCTGGCGCGTTACGATGGCGTGCGCTATGGTTACCGCGCGCCGGAATATACCGACCTGCTGGACTTGTATCAAAAAAGCCGCGCGCAGGGTTTTGGCGCGGAAGTCAAACGCCGCATCATGGTCGGCACCTATGTCCTGTCCGCCGGCTACTACGATGCGTATTATCTCAAGGCGCAAAAGTTGCGCCGTTTGATCGCCCAGGATTTCACCGCGGCGTTTCAGCGTTGCGATGTCATCATGGGACCCACCACCCCCACCACCGCGTTTAATTTGGGTGAAAAAAGCGACGATCCGGTTTCTATGTACTTGTCCGATATTTACACGATCGCCGTTAATTTGGCGGGATTGCCGGGAATGTCGATCCCGGCCGGGTTCGGCGACGACCGGCGGCCGGTGGGGCTACAGATTATCGGCAACTATTTCGCGGAAGCGAAAATGCTCAATATCGCGCATCAATATCAACGGCAAACCGATTGGCATTTACAGACGCCGCCGCTGGGGGCCTAAGTGCCGGTCATCGTCGAAATACACCAGAGGGATTGCCGGGCGGTTTCCCCGCCCGCGCCGGACGATTCGTTTCATTCGATGATCGTGTCGCCGCCCGGCGGCCCGCACCGGTCGCGGGCCGATGGCGGAATCGGCCCGGAAGAATCCGTTGCCTGGCTTTTACCGTGCGCCGGGGAGTTTCCGAGCGTTCCAGCGCCGGTCTCTCGTGTTCGTGAAACCCGGCCCGCATTTGCGACAATAGCCGCCAAATAAAAACAATGTGGGATCATTGTCGCCAAGCCCGGGAAACATTGGGCGCCGCTGCATCAATCTGCAATGTGATCACGTTAAATGGCGATGGCGGCGGTCGTGCACGGGGATGACGAAATAAAAATTCGCGGCGAAAGATTACCGGGCGTCGATTTGCGGCATTCTCGCGTTATATCCCGGAACCAGCGAGGCCAGCGGCGACAAGGCCAAATGAAAAAATGAACTATTTCACGCAGAATCTGCAAAAACCGCCAACGGCGTTACGCCGGCGTTCATTCGTCTGTTTTGTCTTCCCGGCAGAGCGGAGGATGGGTGGCGGACCGGCCGCGGTAATTCCAGCACAACGCAGCGAAAGGGAATGAAGCCTATGCAATGGGAAGTCGTTATCGGCCTCGAAATTCACGCGCAACTCAATACCCGCTCCAAAATATTTTCCGGCGCGGCCACCGCCTATGGCGCTGCGCCTAACGCCCAGGCGTGCGCGGTGGATATCGCCTTGCCGGGGGTATTGCCGGTATTGAACGCGGCTGTGGTGGAAAAAGCCGTTAAGTTCGGGCTTGCCACCGGCGCCGCCATTAGCCGGCGCTCGGTGTTCGCGCGCAAGAACTACTTTTACCCCGATTTACCGAAGGGTTACCAAATCAGCCAATACGAGCTGCCGGTGGTGGTGGGCGGCAACATGCACATTGCGCTGGACGGTCGGGAAAAGACCATTCGCTTGACCCGCGCCCACTTGGAGGAAGACGCCGGCAAATCCCTTCACGAGGACTTTCATGGCATGAGCGGCATCGACCTCAACCGCGCCGGTACGCCTTTGTTGGAAATCGTTTCCGAACCCGATCTACGCAGCGCCGCCGAAGCGGTGGCTTACGCTAAGGCGATGCACGCCTTGGTGCGTTATTTGGATATTTGCGACGGCAACATGCAGGAAGGCTCGTTCCGTTGCGACGCCAACGTGTCGGTGCGGCCTCTGGGAGCGGAAAAACTCGGTACTCGCTGCGAGATCAAGAATCTTAACTCGTTCCGCTTTCTGGAACGGGCCATCGATTTCGAAGTGCAGCGTCAGATCGGGCGTCTCGAGGACGGCGGCGCCATCGTCCAGGAAACCCGCTTGTACGACTCGGCCAAGGACGAAACCCGCGCCATGCGCTCCAAGGAAGAGGCCCACGACTACCGCTATTTCCCGGACCCGGACCTGCTGCCGCTCGAACTCGACGAGGCTTTCATCGAGGAGATCCGCGCTTCCCTGCCGGAGCTTCCCGACGACATGAAGACCCGCTTCATGGCCGATTACGGGCTCTCGGCCTACGACGCCGGCGTGCTGGTCGCCGAGCGCGAGACCACCGGATTTTTCGAGGCCGTGGCCGCCGGGCGCGACGCCAAGCTCGCCGCCAACTGGGTGATTTCCGAGCTTTTCGGCCGGCTCAACAAGGCCGGCGTCGCCATCGCCGATTCGCCGGTCTCGGCCGCCGCCCTCGGCGGTCTCGTCGATCTGGTCAGCGACGGCACCATCTCCGGCCGCATCGCCAAGGACGTCTTCGACGAGATGTTCGAGAGCGGCCAGGATGCGGCGGCGATCGTCGAGAAGAAGGGGCTCAAGCAGATCACCGACACCGGCGAGATCGAGGCGATCCTCGACAAGATCATCGCCGATAATCCGGGACAGGCCGCTCAATACAAGGACAACCCCAAGGTCACCGGCTGGTTCGTCGGCCAGGTGATGAAGGCAAGCGGCGGCAAGGCCAACCCCAAGGTTGTGAATGAGCTGATTGCGAAGAAACTCGGCGGCTGATCCGCGCCCTGGTTTGGCCACCGCCGGCGTGTTTGACTACGCCCACATTTGCTCAACGGTCGGAGGCTAGCCGTATGAATCATCCCCGAAATACCGTCGCTGCCGGCACG
>DOVS01000081.1 GCA_003519965.1 Betaproteobacteria bacterium | reverse complement strand
GGCAACGCGAATACGCACCGAATCTCGCAACGCCGCTTCCACCGCATAATCTCCAGCGAGCCGCCGGCGGTTATATCAAGAAGCCTTGGACTTGCGATGATCCCAGCTAGGCGCGCCGGCGCCATGCGCGGCCAACAGCAGCAAACCGCCCGCCATCGCCAAGTTCTTCATGAACATGATCGACTGCATTTGATCGGCGAAATGACGATGAAAAATTACGGCGGCCACTATACTGAACACCGCCAGCAGCGATGCGGCGATTCGCGTTTGAACGCCGGCGATCAGCGCAAGACCGCCGCCGACTTCCAGCAAAATCACCAGTGGCAGTAGCGCGCCGGGCACACCCATGGCGGCCATATAACCCTGAGTCGCCGCGTATGCGGCGATTTTTCCGAATCCCGCCAGCAAAATACGGCCCACTAGATTTACGGCGTAATCCATCGTTTACGACTCCTTTCGATTATTCCATTCAGAAAGCGCAGCGGCCAATTAACCGCTCATGCACCGCATTATAAATATTGCTTTTTAGATAAAAAAGCGCAAAATACCGGGGTAAATGATCGATAAATTCGATAGATGAAATTTCCCCGGACAACGCTCGAACAATGGCGGGCGCTACAAGCCGTTATCGAAGCGGGCGGCTTCGCACAGGCGGGCGCACGGCTTCACCGCAGCCAGTCGGCGATCAGTTATAGCGTTGACCAACTGCAACGGCGGCTTCATTTTCCTCTGTTGCGGCAGGAAGGGCGCCGAGCCGCGCTAACCGCGGGCGGGCAGTCGCTGTTGCGCGAAGCGGTTTTCCTGATCGATGGGCTGCTCGCCCTTGAAAACCGTGCGCACGCGCTCCAACAAGGTTGGGAAACCGAGGTACGGCTAGCGGTGGACAGCGTATTTCCAACCGCGTTGCTGTTACGCGCCCTGGGCGATTTTGCCGAGCGCTGCCCCCATACTCGGATAGAATTGCGCGAAGTCATCTTGTCCGGCGCGGACGACGCGTTACGGTCCGGCAACGTCGATTTGACGATCGCCGCCGCCGTTCCACCGGGTTTTCTCGGAGACCGGCTGCTCGATGTGGAATTCGCCGCCGTGGCGCATCCCGCCCATCCCTTACATCGACTAGGGCGGCCGCTGACCGGCGTGGACCTGGCGCGGGAACTACAAATCGTGGTGCGTGACTCGGGCACGCGCAGTCCCCGTGACGAAGGCTGGCTGGGAGCGTCCCGGCGCTGGACCGTCAGCAGCCCGGAAACCGCCATTGCCATGGTTATGAATGGCCTAGGGTTCGCTTGGCTGCCGCGGCATCTCATCGAGACCGCGCGCGCCGAAGGCGCGCTCAATCCGCTGCCGCTAGCGGCGGGACAAATCGGTCAAGCGACACTGTATCTAGTGTTTGCGGATAGCGCCCACGCCGGACCGGCAACACACGCCATCGCCGACATTCTCAAAACACTCGCCACGGGAAAACGATAGCGCGAGAATAAGGCGCATTTTGTACTTGGGGAAATCATAGGGGTCCGGCGGCCGCCGGACCCCGCAAGAAAAGCGGACTTACGCCGCCTTGGCGCCGACGGGCAGAACGCTACGGCCATACGCCTCGTTAATCACTTCGGCGGCGGACAGGTAGAACGCCAAAACCGCGGTGACCAACCCCATATAACCGCCGGCGTGATGGATCGCGGCGGAACCGCTCCATTCGCTCGCCGCGAGCAGGAAGAAGGTAATCCACAACGCGAGGAAAATTAATTGCAGCGCGGTCGCGGCGCGGAAGGTGGCGATCCACATGTAAAAAGTAAAGACCCCCCACATGAACAGATACCAGCCGACGAAAGCGGCCGGCACCTTATCGTGGAAAAACACGATGAACAAGGCGAAAGACCACCAAAAAGCGCCGTAGCTGACAAAAGCCGTGGTGCCGAACGTATTGCCGCGCGGCAGTTCCAGCACCCCCGCGATGATTTGAGCGGTGCCGCCGTAAGCGAAGGCCAGCGCCAGCACCATGCCCAGGCTTTCGCCGCCGAACCAGCCGGCGTTAATCATACTGAGCATCCATGTGGTGAAGGCGAAGCCCGCAAGGCCGAGGGGGGTCGGATTAGAAAATTTGACGTTCATTTATTAACTCCCTAACTACTAGGTTTCTCTCTCAACGGAGTGTTGCTCCGCTTCCCATTAAGCCGCCAGAGCTGTCTCTATTTACCAATTTTCTTGTTTAACCATTGGTTTAGCGCCATAGCGTGGGGCCATTTTCCCTGCGCGGCTCCTGAATTATACCGGAGTGGCGAAAAAGTGGATTTTAGCGGACCGCGACGAATATTCCCGCCCTGAGGAAAACCGTGGCGCACGCAGATTAGTCATACCGGTCGGCGCCAAATTCATCTTCCCGCAACTTCGCCTGGGCCGCCGCCAAGCGAGCGATCGGCACGCGCGGCGTCGAACAAGACACATAGTTAAGGCCGATAAAGTGGCAAAAACGGATGGACTCGGGATGCCCGCCTTGCTCGCCGCAAATCCCCACCCTCAACTCGGGGCGGGACGTCCGGCCCCAGGTCACCGCCATTTCCATCAACCGGCCCACGCCCTTGATATCCAACACGTCGAATGGATTATCACGCAGAATGCCGGTCTCGTTGTACATGGGAAGAAATTTATTTTCCGCGTCCTCGCGGCTAAAGGAAAAGGTGGCCTGGGTCAGGTCGTTGGTGCCAAAGGAAAAAAACTCGGCAATCTTCGCCAATTGCCCGGCGCGCAAACACGCCCGCACCACCTCGATCATACTGCCGAATTTAACGCGCGGCGTGACGCCGTGAGATTTTTCCACCTCGGCGCGCACCGTATCCATCAGCCCATGCACCCGCTTCAGCTCCTGCGGCGTGCAAACTTGGGGCACCATGATTTCCGGGTGCGCCTCGACGCCCTCGTTGGCGCATTCCGCGGCGGCCTCCAAAATAGCACGAATCTGCATATGGTAAA
>DOVS01000164.1 GCA_003519965.1 Betaproteobacteria bacterium | reverse complement strand
CAGCGCCCGAAAATGGGACAAGCGGCGCAGTAATGTTAGATTATGCGTCAGATTCTTGCCAAAACCGAAACCGGGATCCACGACCAGCCGCTCGCGCCCAATCCCCGCCGCCTCAGCCACCGCCAACCGCGCGGCGAGATAGCCCGTCACTTCGGCCACGACATCCCGATAATGAGGTTCGCGCTGCATCGTCGACGGCGTACCGCGCATATGCATCAAGCAAACGGCGGCGTTTGATCCGGCGATATGCCGCAAAGCGTCTTCCGTTTGCAACGCGGAAATATCATTAATCATATCCGCTCCGGCGGCAATCGCCGCTTGCATCACCAGCGGTTGGCGCGTATCCACCGAGACCGGAATAGATAGCGCCGCTAGCGCCTCAATCACCGGCAATACCCGCCGCTGTTCCTCTTGCGCGGTGACGGGCGCCGCACCGGGACGCGTCGATTCGCCGCCGACATCGATAATCGCCGCGCCCTCGTCCATCATCTGGCGAGCGCGCGCCACTGCGCTCCCCACCGTACTATGGCGGCTACCGTCGAAAAACGAATCGGGGGTTACGTTGAGAATCCCCATCACCAGGGGATGCGTCAGCTCAAATCGGAATCGGCCGCAATGAAACATGAGCGAATACATCGACGGGAAGCGCTTTCCACGCCCCCCATTCTTCTCTAAAGAATTTAGGTTTCCTGCGCCGGATTGGGTGCACCAGGCGTAACCGGCGTCGACGCAGCGCCCGGCGGCGTATCGTCGTTGGCTGGCGCGGCAGCCGGCCGCGCCCGTGGCGGACGCGGAGGACGCGGCGGCTGGCCGCTCATAATGTCGTTGATCTGATCGACATCGATCGTCTCCAACTCCAGCAACGCGTGCGCCATGGCTTCCACCTTATCCCGGTTTTGCTCCAGCAAGCGGCGAGCGAGGCCATATTGATCATCGATGATGCGGCGGATTTCTGCATCCACCTGCTGCATGGTCGCCTCGCTCAAATTCTTGTGCGTGGTGATGCTGCGTCCAAGGAATACCTCGCCTTCGTTCTCTCCGTAGACCATAGTGCCTAGGGATTCGCTCATCCCCCATTGGGTCACCATGCGGCGCGCCATTTCCGTGGCCCGCTCGAAATCGTTGCTTGCGCCGGTGGTCATATGGTTCATAAAAACTTCTTCCGCGATGCGGCCGCCGAACAAGACGGAGATATTTTGCAATAATTGCTCGCGGTCCATGCTATAGCGGTCTTCTTCCGGCAACTGCATGGTTACCCCGAGAGCGCGCCCCCGGGGAATAATCGTGACTTTGTGCACTGGATCCGTCTTATCCAGCAATTTCGCCACCACGGCGTGGCCGGCCTCATGATAAGCGGTATTGCGGCGCTCTTCCTCCGGCATGACGATGGAGCGCCGCTCGGCGCCCATAATGATCTTGTCCTTGGCATGCTCGAAGTCTTCCATATCGACCAAGTGCTTGTTGGCGCGGGCGGCGAATAACGCCGCTTCGTTGACCAGATTGGCCAGATCCGCGCCGGAGAACCCCGGGGTGCCTCGCGCTAAGATATCGGCGCGCACATCCGGTGCAATAGGCACTTTGCGCATGTGCACCAGCAGAATTTGCTCGCGGCCGCGAATATCGGGCAAGGGCACCACGACCTGACGGTCGAAACGTCCCGGCCGCATCAACGCCGGGTCGAGAACGTCCGGCCGGTTAGTCGCGGCAATAACGATCACGCCGCTATTGGCTTCAAAACGGTCCATCTCCACCAGTAACTGGTTCAGCGTCTGCTCTCGTTCGTCGTTGCCGCCGCCCAGCCCCGCGCCCCGTTGCCGGCCTACTGCATCGATCTCATCGATAAAAATAATACACGGCGCGTGCTTCTTCGCCTGTTCGAACATATCGCGCACCCGCGCCGCGCCAACGCCGACGAACATCTCGACGAAATCGGAACCGGAGATACTGAAAAAAGGCACTTTGGCCTCACCGGCAATCGCTCTAGCGAGCAAGGTTTTCCCTGTGCCGGGATTGCCCACCATCAATACGCCGCGCGGAATCCGGCCGCCCAGCTTCTGAAATTTGCTGGGATCGCGCAAGAACTCGACTAATTCGGACACGTCCTCTTTAGATTCCTCGCAGCCGGCGACATCGGCGAAAGTCACGGTGTTGGCGTTTTCATCCATCATCCGCGCCTTACTTTTACCGAAGGAGAATGCGCCGCCCTTGCCGCCGCCCTGCATTTGGCGCATGAAAAACACCCAAACGCCAATCAGCAACAGCATGGGAAACCACGAAATGAAAATATTCATCAGGAACGACGGTTGCGCCTCCGGCTTGGCCTGAACTTCCACCCCATTTTTCAACAGGTCGCTCACCAGCCAGGGATCGGAAGGCGCGTAACTGACGAAATATTTGCCGTCGCCGGTGATTCCCTTGAGCACATGCCCCTCGATCACGACCTTGGAGACGTTGCCCTGCTTAACCTCCTGAAGGAAGCGCGAGTAGTCGATTTGGTGGGAAGACGGCGTCTGCCGCGCGCCAAAATGGTTGAATACCGTCATCAACACCAGCGCGATCACCAACCAGATGACAATGTTCTTAATCAGATTGTTCATTGAGTTCCGTGCACCTACATCAAGAAAAGCGGTTCGTCTTGTATTCTAAACCTGTTTACAAATCAAATGCCAGGGCTTGCCTACTAATCAAAACCAGGGGCCGTCCGGCGACCCCTGCCTAGCACATACGTTTCACTGCTGCGGTCCCGCGATGCACGAGGCTTACGCGACACGACCCGTGCGAAGGAACGGCGCACCTCGTCGAGAAACGCTTCATAGCCCCGCCCCTGAAACACCTTGACCAGAAACCCGCCGTTCGGCGTTAAATGCTCCGCTGCGAACGCAAGGGCGAGTTCGGCGAGATAAATACTCCGCGCTTGGTCGGAAATAGTTATACCGCTTATATTGGGGGCCATATCGGAAATTACAAGGTCAGCTTTGTCACCCCCAGCATCATTACTGGCCATCACAGACATTAATTCGTCGAAAACAGCGTCTTCGCGAAAATCACCTTCTATGATAGTCACGCCATCAATTGGTTCCATCGGCAGAATATCCAGCGCCACCATGGTGCCCTTTTTACCCAGTTTTTTGACACAGTATTCAGACCAGCCACCGGGAGCGGCACCGAGGTCAATAACAGTCATACCAGGTTTCACCAGTCGGTCTTTTTTATCGATTTCGATGAGTTTATAAATGGCACGTGAACGATAACCATCCTGCTGCGAACGGCGGACAAATTCGTCATC
>DOVS01000038.1 GCA_003519965.1 Betaproteobacteria bacterium | reverse complement strand
CATGCCAATCACCCCCCACACTAGGGTCATGATCGCAAATTTCCGAACAACATCGTAATTATATTGCTCGGCAGTTGCAGCGCCCACCTCTGCCATGGCTCCCTCCTCAGATTTTGCTTAAACCTTGCATTTTCGCTATCCGGCGCGCTGCAAACTCAGCAAAACACCAGACCGCCTCCCCCGGCAAACGAAACACACGCCTCGCCGTCTGTGTCAAAAGACACACCGCCGTACTTTATGACACGGCGGTCTACTTTAATCTGATTTCAGAAAACAAACACTGACATACGTCAACTACGCTGCATTTTCCCCGCCAACAGCCGCTTTCAGCCGACTTGGCTCTCTCTCGCCGCACACTCCGCCACCCCCCCGATTTGCGCTAGCCGCCCAGGCGCTCTGAGGCGAATGTAACGACGGCGCAACTCAATCAGCTCCTCCTCCTCGAAGCGGGACAGCACACGGCATACGGTTTCCTCCGCAATGCCCAGATAATTGCCGATATCGCCCCGGGACATGCTGAGGTTGAATTCGCAAGGCGAAAGATGGCGCTGCTCAAGACGCCGCGACAATCCGATCAGATAGGTCGCCAAGCGTTCCTCGGCGTTTTTCTTGCCTAGCAGCAAAATCAGCTCCTGATTTTGCAGCATTTCACGGCTCATGATGCGCAGGATTTGATATTGAATGGATAAATTGCTGCGCACCAGCGCTTCTAGCTGGTCGAACGGGATTTCGCACACCGACGTGGTTTCCAGCGCGCGGGCTTCGCAATGATAGCGTTTAGAATTAATCGCGTTCAAGCCAAGCAACTCGCCGGCGATATGAAATCCCGTCACCTGCACCCGGCCGTCGTCCATCCAGATGTACGTTTTGACCGAACCGCTGCGGATTGCATAGATGGAATGGAACGGGTGTCCTAGCCGAAAAAGATAATCGCCGCGCTTGAATATGCGACGATTTTTCGTGATTTGATCCAGGATGGAGCCGTCCGCCTCGCCGCCGTCGGGCGGCAGGCATAATTGGTAAACACCGCAATCCTTGCACGCGATTGGCGTATCGCCGCGGCTCACGCCGAGGCATGCCGAATCGTCTAGTTCCGTCAACAACATCGCAGACCGCACCCCCTCTCCCCGCCACGCTGCCGGAACTTCCTCAACGTCCCGGCGAGGTAAAGTATTTCATGCTAGTTCGGCCCTCGCCATTTTGCAAATAGCGTTAGCGCTTGGCGCCGAAAAACGACCGTCCTAGGAATGTCCTCCGCCGATCACCACGCCCGGTAAATCCGCTAAGCGGTACTTACCCGTTTGCACCGCGCGAGCCAGCTTCTCCACCGTTTGGGAACTGAGTAAATCAATGATTTTCTGTTTAATCGGCTTCCAGCGCCGGTGCATCGGGCAAGCCGTTTCGTCGCTACACTCCTTCAATCCCAGCAAGCACTCCTCGGCGAATCCCGGCCCTTCCGTTAACAACAGGACTTGCATGAGGTTGGCTTTCCCCGCGGTGTCCGACAAGCGAAAGCCGCCCAACCGCCCGCGATAGGAATACAGTAAATTTCCCTTGCACAAATGTTGCAGCACTTTCGCCAAATAGGCGGCAGGCACATTCAGCTGCTGCGCGATATTACGGTTCAGCACCACAACGTCGCGTGGCTGCATCGCCACATAAATCATCGCCTGTATTGCATATTGACTTGTACGGGAAAGAATCATAGTTAAATGGCATTTAGATAGGGACATTCAAATTGTACCTCAATGTCCTGATTAAACAAGCAGAAAGTCGCAAAACAGTCCACAAACCCTTATACAATCAAGCTAATATCAATAAATTTTCCAAGGCCAGCGGCGGAAGGTTCGGGCTGATACGGCAACATTCCTAGAAAAGGCGCGCCAAGGCGGCGCTCGAGATAACACAAGTTTTCTTCAATCGCCGCCATCGGCGGCTCGGGACAGTTGGCAATCCATCCCGCCAGGATTAAACCACGCGAAGCAATCGCCTCGGCGGTCAACAGCGCATGATTCAAGCAACCTAAGCGCAACCCCACCACCAGCACCACTGGTAGCTGCAATACCCCGGCAAGTGCGGAGACATCGTACGAATCGCCGAGAGGCGCTCGAAAACCGCCTACGCCCTCGACAACTACCTGGTCCGCCAGCTTCTGCAACCGCGCATACGCCGCCTGAATACGCCTTAGTTCGATAACGCGCCCCGCGGCCGCCGCCGCGATATGGGGAGAAACCGGCGGCAAGAAACGGTAGGGATTACGCCATTTGGCGGGCGCATCAACCGTTGACGCCCGTCGTAATTGCTCGGCGTCCTCGCACACGAGCCCGCCCGCTATTGAATCGCAGCCGGAAGCGACTGGCTTCATGCCCACCACGGTCTTGCCGATTGCGGCGAGCGCCTCCAATAAGGCGCACGCCGCCCAGGTCTTCCCCACGCCGGTGTCCGTGCCGGTCACAAAATAACCGCCGCGCGTCACCGCCCGCGCCACCGGATGGCCTGTCCGCTCCCGGGCAAAGCGGAAGGCGTGATTTCCTCCCCCTTCCACGCGTGGCCATAAATGACTTCATACGTCGCCGGCAATTTACCATTGCAACGGAATCGTTCGTAGGCTTGCCGCAGTTTTTCCCACGCGGCCTTTCCCATTAGACCGGGACGCCGTCCCACGGCGGCGTTGTGCGCACCGATCATCTTAAGATCGCGCATTAAACCCATTAAATCCTCATAGGTCAAGGTGAAATACTCCATATCCATAATAGGCGCGCCAAATCCGTTACGCAGCAGGGCGTCGCCAATATCGTGCATATCCGCAAAACGGCTGACATGGGGAAAATCGTCCACCCCGGTAAAAGCCTGCCGCAATTCCTTCAGCGTATCGGGTCCAAAGGTGCTGAACATGAATAACCCGTTAGGCGCTAATA
>DOVS01000341.1 GCA_003519965.1 Betaproteobacteria bacterium | reverse complement strand
CAGCTTTCATGCTTGTAAAAATAGGATAGACGGGCGATGGCGCGGATGATGTCCGTGCTCTGGTCCATGTCGATAACGGCCGCCGTTCCGAGGCCGGATTTGAGCGCCGACAGGGAGTCAAAATCCATAAGCAGGTTCTGGCATGAGTCCCTTGGCAAACAGCGAACGGACGACCCGCCGGGAATGACCGCAAGCAGATTGTCCCAACCACCGCGCACGCCGCCCGCATGCCGGTCGAGCAATTCCTTGAGCGGTATGCCCATTTCCTCTTCGACGATGCAGGGGTTATTGACGTGCCCCGAGATGCCGAAAATTTTCGTCCCCACATTGCCTTCGCGCCCAAGCCCGGAAAACCATGACGCACCGCGTCGCACAATGGTTGGCGATACAGAAATGCTCTCAACATTGTTAACAGTAGTTGGGCAGCCCCAGACACCCTGCCCCGCCGGGAATGGCGGCTTAAGGCGCGGCTGACCCTTTTTGCCTTCAAGGCTTTCAATCAGCGCCATTTCCTCGCCGCAAATATAGGCGCCATAGCCCTGATGCGCGAAAATCTCCAGATTGAAATCCGTACCGCATATTTGCTGACCGAGAAACCCCGCGCGGCGCGCTTCTTCCAGCGCTTCCTCGAAACGTTCGTAGACGTCCCATATTTCGCCGTGGATGTAGTTGTATCCGACCTTCGCGCCTAACGTATAGGCGGCGATGGCCATCCCCTCGATTACCTGGTGAGGGTTATAGCGCAAAATATCCCGATCTTTGAAGGTGCCCGGCTCCCCTTCGTCCGAGTTACACACAACATATTTATCGCCGGGAAAACTGCGCGGCATGAAGCTCCATTTCAAGCCGGTGGGAAAACCCGCGCCACCGCGGCCGCGCAACGCCGACAGCTTGACTTGATTGATGATGTCTATCGGCCGCGTTTTTTCCGTCAGTACTTTGTGCAGCGCTTCGTAACCACCGCCCGCTCGATAATTTTCCAACGTCCACGGACGGTCCAAGTGTACGCTGTGCAAAATCACTTTTTCCGTCATGCCTACTCCAGCTCCGCCAAAATCCGGTCGATTTCGTCCGGCGTTAGCTTCACTCGCATCTGGTGGTTATTAATCAGGAACAGCGGCGCATCGCCGCACGCGCCCATGCATTCCCCTTCCTTCAAGGTAAAACGTCCGTCTGGCGACGTCTCGCCGAAGTCGATGCCAAGCTTGGCGCGCAAATGATCGGCCACGGCGCCGGCGCCCATCAAAGTACAGGAAAGGTTGGTGCATACGGTGATTTTGTACTTACCCACTGGTTTGAGTTCGTACATATTGTAGAAACTCGCCACTTCGTAAGCGGCGATCGGCGGGATATCCAAGTAACCGGCCACATAGTCGATGGTCTCCGGCGCTAGCCATCCCTTTTCTAATTGCGCAATGCGCAACGCCGCCATAATCGCCGATAGTTTGCGTTCGGCAGGGTACTTAGCGATTTCCCGGTCAATCCGAGCCAAGGCGTCAGCGGTCAACATCAGCGGTCAATCTCTCCAAAAACAATATCCATCGTTCCCATCAACGCCACCACATCGGCAATCATGTGGCCGCGCGCCATCTCTCCCATGGCCGACATATGGGCGAAACCCGGCGCCCGGATTTTCAAGCGGTAGGGTTTATTCGCGCCATCGGAGACTAGATAAATGCCGAATTCTCCCTTGGGATGCTCTACCGCGCAGTAAGCCTCGCCATCGGGGACGTGCATGCCCTCGGTAAATAGCTTGAAATGATGGATCAACGCTTCCATATCCTCTTTCATCTCCAGCCGGGAAGGCGGCGCCACTTTCGTGTTGCCGGCGATGACCGGGCCGGGATTCACGCGCAGCCAATCGATGCACTGCTTAACGATCCGATTGCTTTGGCGCATTTCTTCCATGCGCACCAAGTAGCGGTCATAACAGTCGCCATTCACGCCGACCGGGATATCGAAATCCATCTGCCCGTACACTTCGTAAGGTTGTTTTTTGCGCAAGTCCCACGCAATACCGGAGCCGCGCAGCATCGGCCCGGTGAACCCAAGCGCCAGCGCCCGCTCGGGAGAAACGACGCCGATGTCGACGGTGCGTTGCTTCCAAATTCGGTTATCGGTCAGCAGATTTTCATATTCATCGACATAACCTGGAAAGCGGCAGGTAAAATCCTCGATAAAATCCAGCAACGATCCTTGGCGGTTTTGGTTCAATTCCGCCACCGCCTTGGCGTTATGAATTTTAGAAGCCTGGTAGTGCGGCATGGTCTCCGGCAAATCCCGGTATACACCGCCGGGACGATAATAGGCGGCGTGCAGCCGCGCGCCGGATACGGCTTCGTAGCAATCCATTAAGTCCTCCCGCTCGCGGAAGGTGTAGAGAAACACCGTCATTGCCCCGAGATCTAACCCATGGGCGCCTAGCCACAGCAGATGATTAAGGATACGGGTAATTTCGTCGAACATTACTCGGATATATTGGGCCCGGAGCGGCGCCTCGACGCCCAATAGCTTCTCGATCGCCATTACGTAAGCGTGCTCGTTGCACATCATCG
>DOVS01000189.1:4558-9275 GCA_003519965.1 Betaproteobacteria bacterium | reverse complement strand
CGCCCACGCGTTCCAAGAACTGGACCAGCATTATCTTGACGCCGCCGTCACCGACGGACAACGCTTGATCCAAAAAATGTCGATGACGATCGACGATTTTCGCAATTTCTTCCGTCCCGACAAGCAATCGATACGCTTTAACCTACACACCATCATCCAGGAAACGCTGCAACTGGTGGACGCCAGCTTGAAGAATCACGGTATTGCGGTCACACTCCATGTGGATAAGGCGGCGGCCGTCCAGGGCTACCCCAACGAATACTCCCAAGTATTACTCAATATTCTGACGAACGCCAAAGACGCCATCGTGGAAAGCGGGGTAAATCATGGGCGGATTGACATTGGATTAAACGTAGCGGAAAACATGGCGGCGGTCACCGTCGCCGATAACGGCGGCGGCGTCCCCAGCGGTATTCTGGAGAAAATTTTCGATCCTTACTTCACCACCAAGGAAAAGGGTACCGGCATTGGCCTATATATGTCGAAGATGATTATAGAAAACAACATGAAAGGCACGCTACGCGCCGACAATGTCGATCACGGCGCAGTATTTTCCATTGCGTGCCCCATCGCGAAAAATCCGCAAAAGGCGTTACACGAATGATGGACCACGATCACACCCTCGGAGAGGAATTAGATTTTCTGAAAAGCCTCACCATCCTCTATGTCGAGGACGATAAAGACATCCGGGAGCAATTGGCCCAATTCCTGAGGCGGCGCGTTGCCCGCCTGCTTGTCGCCAGCAATGGCCAAGAAGGCTTGGACGCCTACCGGGAACACACGCCCGCTATTGTCATCACCGACATTCTGATGCCGGTCATGGATGGATTGAACATGGCGGAAGCCATCAAAAAACAGTCGCCCAACACACCTATCATTGTCACCACGGCCTTTAACGAAACGGATTTTTTTCTCAGGGCCATCGATATGGGCGTCGACAAGTATGTCATCAAGCCAATCGATACCGACGTCATGCTGACCACCCTGCTGAAAAGCGTCCGCCAAGTGCGGGCGGAAATGCAACTACATCTCACGGCAACGGTATTTGAAACCGCCTCCGACGCGATTGTCGTCACCGACACGGATAACCGGATTATCGCGACCAACCCCGCCTTCACTAAAATCACCGGCTATACTCGCGAAGAGTCTCTCGGCAAAAACCCGCGCTTTCTCAGTTCGGGGCAACAGGGCGCCGATTTTTACCAGGACATGTGGGCGCTTCTGAAACGAACGGGCCGATGGACGGGGGAAATTTGGAATCGGCGCAAAAACGGCGCATCTTTTCCGGAGTGGTTATCGATCAGTGCGGTAAACAAGGGATGGAATAACGGTCGTTACGTCGCCGTATTCTCCGATATTTCCGAGCGCAAGGCCGCCGAAGAACGCATCCGCCATTTGGCCCACTACGACGTCTTGACCGATTTACCCAACCGAACGCTTTTCTATGACCGTCTGGAGCAGGCGCTGCGGCACACACAACGCAGTCACCGGCGGGTGGCGGTCATGTTCGTCGATCTAGACCGCTTTAAGATGATTAACGACACCCTTGGCCATGGCGTCGGCGATCAATTGCTGCAAGCGATCGGCAAACAGCTTAAGGGCTGTGTCCGGCAATCAGACACGGTCTCCCGCCAGGGAGGGGATGAATTTGTCATTCTGCTGCCGGAAATCACGCACAATCAAGACGCCGTCGTCGTCGCGCAAAAGGTCCTCGCCACCCTTGACCGCCCTTATCCGATCGATGACCATGTACTGCATGTCACCGGAAGCGTCGGCGTCAGCTTCTATCCCGAGGACGGCGTTGACGCGGAAACGCTGATGAAGAACGCCGATGCCGCCATGTACCGGGCAAAAGATAGGGGACGCAACAATGTCCAATGCTATACCCCAACGATGCACACCCACGCGTTTCAACGTCTCTCCCTGGAAATTGACATGCGGCGCGCGCTGGAAACCGGGCAGTTCATTCTACATTACCAGCCCCAGTTCGAGCGTCCCAGCGGCGCACTGACCGGCATGGAGGCGCTGATCCGCTGGCGCCATCCCGATCTGGGATTGGTGCCTCCCGCACAATTCATCCCGCTGGCGGAGGAAAGCGGATTAATTCTACCGATTGGCGAGTGGGTGCTGCGCAACGCCATTGTCCAGGCGCAAGCGTGGCGCCAATCCGGTTTTGATCGATTGCGGATATCGGTCAATTTGTCGCCGCGCCAATTCCGCCAGCAAGACTTCATTAAGAAAATACACACCCTCCTTGAAGAAAACCATTTCCCGCCCCACTATCTGGAACTCGAACTGACCGAAAGCCTGCTGGTGCGGCACACGGAAGAAAACATCGAGATACTGCGGCAATTGAAGGCGATAGGCGTACGCATCGCCATCGACGATTTCGGCACGGGTTATTCCAGTCTCAGCTATCTGAAGCGCCTGCCGATCGACACCCTCAAAATCGACCGCGCCTTCGTCGAGGAGATCACTTCCAACAAAGATAACGCGGCGATTGTCGACGCCATCATCGCCATGGCGCACAGTATGTCGCTGCATGTGATTGCCGAGGGGGTGGAAACGGAAGCGCAAACACAGTATTTGGATTCCCGCCATTGCCAGTCGGTGCAGGGATTTTATTTTGGCCATCCTCTGGCGGCGGAGGACATCACCCGGCTATTGTCCGCCGATACGCCGCACCCCCTGAGCGGCCACTATAATGGATAGCATTCCCCTACCGATGGCGGCATCCCCACACAGAAAAACATAAGGCAAGCTATAACTAATACACATACACACTCCTTTTCAATGCGTTGACGGCGGATATCCGCCGTTTCCAACACCAGGCGAGATCATGAACGATCAACGTGACCAGAGCAATTGGCAACCGCTCAAAGCCCTTTCCGTTCTGTATGTCGAGGACGATGACGATATTCGGCCGCAGCTCGAGCTTTTCCTTTCTCGCTGGGTTGGCAACCTACTTGTCGCCACCAACGGCAAGGAAGGGCTGGAAAAATACATGGCGCACCAGCCGGATTTAGTCATCACGGACATCCAGATGCCCGTCATGGATGGTTTAGCCATGGCGGAGGAAATCAAGCGTCTCGCACCCACGGCGCCCATTCTGGTCACCACGGCCTATAGCGATCAGGATTACTTTTTGCGGGCCTTCGACATCGGCATCGATAAATACGTGCTCAAACCGGTGAATACCGACATCCTGCTGGCGACGCTCGTCAACAGCGCCCAGCCGTTGCTTCAACACCGGGAAATCGAACAAAAAAACCATGAACTGGCGGAACAAGCCGCCAAATTGCAAGCCTATCACGACCGCGCCGAAGAAGAGATGCACATCACCCTGTATCTGATGAAACGAATGATGCGGGCGGAAGGGCTGCGCGACACCCAACTGCGTTACTGGCTAACCCCCGCGCAACGCTTTAGCGGCGATCTGATTTGCGCGGCGCGCAGCGGCGACGGCAACCTGTATGTTTTCCTTGCCGACGCCACCGGCCACGGCTTGCCGGCGGCGGTTAACCTCTTATGGCTCAACCGTATTTTTTACCGCATGGTGGAAAAAGGCTTCACCGTCTCCCGCATCGTCGAGGAAATGAACGCCAGCGTAAAACAACAAAGCCCTCCCGATCGTTTTGTCGCCGCGACCCTGATGCGAATATGCAACGTCAACCGCACAGTGGAGGTATGGAACGGCGGCAATCCCAAAGGACTGTTTCTCGACGGCGACGGCATTCCCCTGCACCGCTTTCCGTCCCTCTATGTACCCCTAGGCATCCTCGGGCCGGAAGACTTCGAACCGCATACCGAAATTTATCAATGGCCATCCGCCGGCAACCTGTTGGTTTGCTCCGACGGGCTGATTGAAGTGGAAAATAGCGAAGGCGCGCAATTGACCCTGGAAGGACTCACCACGGGAGTAAAGGGGCAGCCGGATCCCTTCACGGCCGCTATCGACGCGGCAAAGCAACATTTGAACGGCGCCGCCGCTCACGACGACCTCTCGTTAATCACGATCCACTGTCCCTAGACTGCCCGCTACCGAAAACGAGAACAGGAAATGGCCGAGCCGTCCACACACGCGAAAATAGACCCCGCGTTACTGAAATCATTGTCCCTCCTGTACGTAGAGGACAATGACGACATTCGCGCGCAACTGGCGCAATATCTGCGGCGGCGAATGGGAACGCTAGTGACCGCCGCCAACGGCCAGGAAGGACTGGACGCGTATCGGCGGCGCCACCCCGATCTGGTATTGACCGACATCCTCATGCCCGTGATGGATGGCCTGCAAATGGCCCAGGCCATCAAGGACATCAACGAAGCCACGCCAGTCATCGTCACTACCGCCTACAACGAACAAGACTATTTCATCCGCTCCGTCGAAATCGGCATTGACGAGTATGTCATCAAACCGATTAATACCGAGACGCTATTAGTGACGCTGACCCGCAGCGGGGAGAAATTACACCAACACCGGGAAACCGAGGCAAGCCATACCTTCGCCCAATTCATGCTGGATATGCACGGCACCTTCATGGTCGCCACCAGCGGCAACACCTTAGAATTCATCAACCGGGCTTTTCTCAACTACCTGGGATTCGGCAGCCTGGATGAATTCAAAACGCACCACCGCTGCATTAGCGACTTTTTCACCTTGCTCAACGGAACGCCCTACGATGGAAGACAGGGCGACGCGGGATGGGTGGAGCGGCTC
>DOVS01000189.1:0-4552 GCA_003519965.1 Betaproteobacteria bacterium | reverse complement strand
GCGAGCCGCAGTCTCACCCCATCGTTCACATCCGCCCCGCCCATGCGCAAAAATCCAATGCCTTTGCCGTTACCTATACGCAATTTCCGCCCATCGACCGGCGCATTTTTTCCTTTGTCGATCCCGCGCAGCTCGCGCGCCATGAATCCTCGTCCTCCAGAACGTAACGCACCGGCAGCCGCAGCCAGTCCTACCGAAGCAATCGAACCGTCCCGCCTAATCCTCGCGGCGGAATTCTCCCTCGATCACGCCGTTGTCGCGCACCACCGTTTCTCCTCCAGCTGGCGGACGGTGCGAAATCAGCAGCAGCAAGGCGATCACATCGCTAATCACGCCGGGAAAAATCAACAGGACGCCCGCCAGCAACCGCCGTCCGCTATCCAGCAAGCTGCCGGCCACATCGCCGCCGCGCGCGGCGAAAAAAAATCGGGTAGAGAACGACGCGCTTTCATGACGAACCAGCATCCCGCCAACAACAGCGGTCGCAAGAAACCAAAACAACAACCATCCCCACCCGATTCTCCCCGCCAGCCAAATCGTGGTATAAATTTCAATAGCTGGCAGTCCCAACAGGATGGACAAAAAAAGGATTGGACGCATGGAATACAACACTATGAATAAGGCGATCGCGGTCATCACGACCATGCCTGACAAGGAAAGCGCCACGCACCTAGCGCATGCGCTGATCGACCAGCGGTTGGCCGCCTGTGCGACCCTCCTGCCATCCAGCACTTCGGTCTATCGTTGGCAGGGCGTTATCGAAACCGCACAGGAAAACCTTCTATTGATTAAAACACTGAAACGCCATTATCACAAGTTGGAAGCAGCGATTCGCCGCCACCATCCCTATGAACTTCCTGAAATCATTGCAGTCCCTATTGATAAGGGGCTGCCCGCTTATCTCGAATGGATGGCGCAAGAAACACGCCAACGCACTTAATCCCAATATAAAAAACAACACATTCACCTTAGGAGAACCACCAGATATGCCGCGTTTTCTTTTCAGCTTGCTATGCTTGCTCCCCCTTCTCGGCCACGCCGCCGGCAGCGAACCGCTCGATCCGGCGCAAGCGTACCGTTTTTCAGCCAAGATGCTCAACGCCGGCACCGTGGCGGTCCATTACCAAATCGCCAAAGGCTATCATCTATACCGCGATAAATTTAAATTCAGCGTCCAGCCCGCGGGCGTGACGCTAGGCCCTCCCCAATTGCCCGCCGGTCAGGAACAAGACGACATCGTTTTCGGCAAGGTCGCGGTCTTCAACCAACCGGTTACCATCCGCCTGCCGCTGATCCGCACCGATCCGTCGATCCGCACCATTACCCTAACCGCGGTTTCTCAGGGATGTTCCGATGTGGCTGGCGTATGCTATCCGCCGCAAACACAACAAACCCAGCTCAAGCTACCGGCGATAACACCGGCCGCCGCACAGAAAAACCCAGTAGGCGGCGTCTTTCAGCCGCCTAGCAGCGCCCTCTCCAGCGACGAATTTCTCCCCCCCGACGAAGCCTTCAAACTAACGGTCATCCCAATGGGAGGAAACACCCTCTCGGCGCAGTTCAAGCCCGCCGCCAGCTACTACCTGTACCGCGACAAGATCCACTTCACGCTAAACAGCACCGGCGGCGCAGTGATCGACAAAATTACCTTGCCTCCAGGCGAGATCAAGAGCGATCCCACCTTTGGGAAAACCGAGGTATATCACCATCCCTTCCAAGCACTGATTCAGCTGCGCAACGTTAAACAGGGAGATCGGTTAGCGCTCACCGCCAGCTACCAAGGATGCAGCGAAAAAGGCGTCTGCTACCCGCCCCAGACTAAGGTCTTCGACCTCGTCCTCGGCGGCGCCGCGCAACCCACCGCCGCACCGACCCGCCTCGACGGCCGCGGCGAACCGCCTGCGTCGTCCGCCATCGCGCGCTTATTCCAAGGAGGGAGTTTCTGGTTAATCATCGCCAGCTTCTTTGGCTTTGGGCTATTGCTCGCGTTTACGCCATGCGTATTTCCCATGATCCCGATTCTTTCCGGCATTATCATCGGGCAAGGCCAGGCGATGACCAAAACCCGCGGTTTCGTGCTCTCTCTCGCCTATGTTCTCGGCATGGCGATTACTTACGCCATCGCCGGCGTCGCCGCCGGTCTATCCGGTACGCTGCTATCCAACGCCCTGCAAAATCCATGGGTGCTCGGTAGTTTCGCCGCGCTGTTCGTACTGCTGGCCTTTTCCATGTTCGGCTTTTACGAATTGCAGCTGCCTAGCGCGATTCAAAGCCGCTTCACCAACGCCAGCAATAAAATAAAAGGCGGCACTCTCGCCGGCGTATTCGCCATGGGCGTTTTGTCCGCGGTCATCGTCGGCCCTTGCGTCGCTGCGCCGCTGGCTGGCGCTTTGCTGTATATCGGCCAAACCCATAACGTATGGCTGGGGGGGGCCGCCCTGTTCGCTATGGCGATGGGAATGGGCGTGCCCTTACTGCTGGTGGGCGTCTCCGCCGGCGCCTTGCTGCCCCGCGCCGGCGACTGGATGAACGCAGTCAAAGGGTTCTTCGGGGTATTGCTGCTCGGCGTCGCCATCTGGCTGATCTCGCCGCTGATTTCCGCCTGGATCAATATGTCGCTGTGGGCGGCGCTGTTGATTATTTCGTCGATCTACCTCCGCGCCATCGACCCGCTGCCGGCAAGCGCTGGCGGTTTCGGCAAGTTTTGGAAAGGAATCGGCATTATCTCCCTAATCGGCGGCATTTCGCTGTTGCTCGGCGTGCTGGGCGGCAACCGCGACATCCTCCAGCCATTAGCGGGGCTGCGCGGCGGCGCGACCGCCGCCCCCACCCACCTTAATTTCCAGAAAGTCGCCAGCATCGCCGACCTGGAGCGGAAAATACAAAGCGCCCACGGCCGCTATGTCATGCTCGATTTCTACGCCGACTGGTGCGTCTCCTGCAAGGAAATGGAGCGCTTTACTTTTAGCGACCCGCGGGTGCAGCAGCGGTTGCGCGATGTGACATTATTACAAGCGGATGTTACCGCCACTACACCGGACGACAAGGCCCTGCTCAAGAAATTCGGTCTGTTCGGCCCGCCCGGCATCATCTTCTTCGACCGGCAAGGCAACGAACTGAAAAATGCGCGGATCATCGGCGATCAGCCGCCCGAAAAATTCCTGGCGCGGCTAAACCAGATCTTGCGCTAGGTATTCACTTCCGATAAAAGGAAAATGCAAATGACCGTCTCTCGTACCATACGCGCTGTATCGCTCGCCGCGATCATCGGGCTGCTGACACTCGCCGCTTGCTCCAAGCAAACACCGGACACCCCCCATGCCGCCGCGTTATCGCCGGCGGCGAAAGCCGTGTTTGCCGCCCGCTTCGATGATCTCGATGGCGCGCTCCAGCCGTTAAAACAATGGCGCGGCAAAGTGATCGTGCTAAATTTCTGGGCGCCATGGTGCCCGCCCTGCCGCAAGGAAATCCCCGAGTTTATCCAAATGCAAAAACAATACCGGAAACAAGGTCTCATTTTCGTGGGGATCGCTATCGACAAAAAGCAACCGGTACAGGCCTTCGCCGATGAAATGGGAATGAATTACCCGGTGCTGCTGGGCGGCGTCAAGGGCGTAGCGCTTTCGAGCGCTGTTGGCAACCGTTTAGGCGGATTGCCCTATACCCTCGTAATTAACCGCCATGGTAAAATCGCCGCCGCCGAGTTGGGTGGGTTGACCCGGGAAAAACTGGAACGAATCGTCAAGCCGTTACTATAGCGCCGGACTCGCCTCGATTGGCGCACTTGTAGCGAAAAGCAGCGAAAAGCTGGACAACTCCACCAAATTTGCGGCAAAATTGCGGCCATGACCAGCAAACACCCGGCTCCCCGCATTTTAGTCCTGCATGGCCCGAACTTGAATTTATTGGGTACGCGCGAACCCGGCTATTATGGCGCGGAAACGCTGGAAACGATTAATCGGCGGCTAGCGCGATCCGCCCATCGGGCAAAGGTTGCCTTGGACTGCGTTCAAAGCAACGCCGAGGCCGAGCTAATCGCCGCTGTCCACCGGGCGGCCGGCGACCACGTGGGATTTATCGTGATTAACCCGGCGGCGCATACGCATACGAGCGTTGCGCTACGCGACGCCCTTGCCGCCGTGGCCATTCCTTTCCTTGAAGTGCATCTGTCTAACATTCATGCGCGAGAAGCCTTCCGCCGTCATTCGTATTTTTCCGACTTGGCGGTAGGCGTCATTAGCGGCCTCGGTGCGAAGGGTTACGAGATGGCGCTGGATTACGCCATCCAATCGATCAAAAGTTGACTATTGACTATGGATTTGAGAAAACTAAAAAAACTGATTGACCTGGTCAAAGAGTCCGGCATCACCGCCCTCGAATTGACCGAAGGGGAAGAAAAAGTAAGTATTAACAATTCCGGCGCCGGCAATGCGCTGGGAGCGGCGGCGCCGTCCGCCGCCGCCTCGGCAATACCGATAGCCGCCGCCAGTGAAGCGGTGGCGCAAAAGATCGAGCCGGCCGACGGCCATGTCGTTAAATCCCCCATGGTCGG
>DOVS01000136.1 GCA_003519965.1 Betaproteobacteria bacterium | reverse complement strand
GTAAGCCATCGGCATTCACTTTCCAGCCGCCGGGACGGCGGCTAATATTCCCGCGATGAGCGCGGCTGGCGTGGGCGGGCAGCCGGGTACTTCCACATCCACCGGAACCACGTTAGCGACTCGCCCGCAACTGGCGTAGCTTTCTCCGAAGACGCCGCCGTGACAGGCGCAATCGCCGATAGCAACGACCCACTTAGGGTCTGGGGTGGCATCGAAAGTACGCTCGAGGGCGGTTTTCATATGTCGCGACACGGGTCCGGTCACCAGCAGTAGATCGGCGTGGCGCGGGCTGGCGACGAAGTGGATACCCAATCCCTCCAGATTGTAGTAAGGATTGTGGATGGCGTGAATTTCCAGCTCGCAGCCGTTACACGAACCGGTATCGACATGGCGGATCGCCAGCGATTTGTCAAAATGGCGCAGAATCTCCTGCGGTAGCCGTTGTTCCGTTACGCGCGCCGCTTTCTGGGCGGCGGGCGGTGCTTCGGTCTTGACGCCGGTTTTCAGAATTTGCCGGAGAATGGCGTACATGCGCGAGTATTCCTGTGAAGGCTACAAGTCGTGGCCACTGTAGCTCAAGTTAAACGATTTGTTAATCAGCGGAAAATCCGGTACGGCGTTGCCTAGAATCGCGTGCTCCAGTACCGGCCAATTCTGCCATGAAGGATCGTGCAGATGAGCGCGCTGGATATGCTCGCCGTCACTGTGGAGGGCCACCAATACTTCGCCGCGCCAGCCTTCCATCAACCCGAGGCCGAATGCTTTTCCGCTTGTTTCCGGCAAGGGTGTCCATATATCGCCGCCGGGCATGCGGTCGAGGATGAGGTGAATCAGCCGCAGAGATTCCTTGGCTTCGTCGAAGCGAACCGCTACCCGCGCCGCCACGTCGCCATCCTGGCTGCTGGCGATATGTACGTCCAGTTGATCGTAAGGCGGAGGGGGCAGTTGCACACGTAAATCCCACACTTGGCCGCTAGCACGGCCTGCCAAACCGGTGACTCCCAGATTCAAGGCAGTTTCCGGCGATACCCGGCCGGCGCCAAGGAAGCGGTCCTGCAATCCCGCGTGGTCTTCGTAAATTTCCTTGAGAATAGGCAACGTCTCCTCTATTTTTCCAATCTCGGCAATGATGCGCGCCATGCCCTGGGCGTTGAGATTATGGCGTACCCCGCCGGGGATAATGGCGTCCATCAGATAACGATGGCCGAACAGGGTGTGGTGGGTGCGCAGCATATCCTCCTTGAGGCAGGAAAATTGGGTGAGGCCAAACGCAAAGGCGGCATCGTTGGCAAGGAATCCCAGGTCGCCAAGGTGATTCGCAACCCGCTCCCGTTCCAGCCATAAGGCCCGTAGCCATATCGCGCGCGGCGGTGGGGTGATCTTGGCCAAGCTCTCGCACGCCATACTATAGGCCCATGCATAAGCGACAGTAGAATCGCCGCTGACCCGGCCGGCGAGTTTTACTCCTTCGGCCAGGTTTAAGCGCTCGAAGCGCTTTTCGACGCCTTTGTGGGTGTAACCGAAGCGTTCTTCCAGGCGCAGCACCCGCTCGCCTATCACCGAGAAGCGGAAATGCCCCGGTTCAATGGTGCCCGCATGCACCGGACCCACGGGGATCTCATGGACGCCTTCGCCCGCTACACGAACGAAAGGATAAGTATTTTCCTGGGGCGGGAACGTGGCGTCGCCAGCGAAATCATAGCGCAACGGGAAAAATCCCGCTGGCCAGGCGCCGTGGCGTAGCCATTCACGATGGTCGGCGGCTCCACTGGCGAAGATACCTAGTAAATCGTAAGCGGCGCGCTGCATGCGCAGTGCCGCCGGGAAAAGATCGTCGATACTCGGATAAGCCGGGCGCTCCGCTTCCAGCGGCAGGGTGAGGCAGTCGATTCCCTCGCTGGCCATCAGTGCGGCGTGAATGGCGTATCCTTCGCCTTGCGGGCGTTCGTCGCTGCCCCATAAGGCGATTAGCCGTCCTCCCTTTTTGTAGGCTGTTTCGCAATACACACGCCAGCCAGCGGCGTCGGTCCGGTGATCGGCGGTCAGAACGGCGCCGCTGGAAAGCGGCTGGAAATCGTGGCAGGGAAAGGCCATTCGCTATCGGATCAATTGTGCTGCCTGATGGTACCAGGTGGCTAAATAAGGTGGAATATAAAGGCCGAGCATCAGCACTAGCGCTAAATGGACGAACACCGGCAGTAGCGACGGCGGGTGCGGGAGCCGCGGATGGTTGGATTCACCGAACACCATTGGCTGCACTTTGCCGAAAATCGCGGCAAACGCCACGCCAAAGGAAACTACCAGAAAAGGCGTGGCCCAGGGTTGTCGATGCATGGTGCTGGTAAGTATCAGGAATTCGCTGGCGAATACGCCGAATGGCGGCATGCCGAGAATCGCCAGACTACCGAGAATCAGGCCCCAGCCAATAGCGGGACTTTGTTTGACGAGTCCGGAGATACCGTCAATCCATTGGGAGCCGGTTTTCTGCACGGCATGGCCGACCGTGAAGAAGATCGCCGATTTGGTCAGGCTATGCACCGTCATGTGCAGTAATGCGGCGAATGTTGCGAGGCTTCCCCCCATGCCGAAAGCAAACGTCGCTAGCCCCATATGTTCGATGGAGGAATAGGCGAATAGCCGTTTAATATCTTTCTGGCGAAGGAGAAAGAACGAGGCGACTGTCACCGACAGGATACCGAAACCCATCAGCAGGTTGCCGGCGAAGTGCGTTCCCAGAGCGCCGTCTACCAGGATTTTGCTGCGCACCACGGCGTAGAGCGCCACGTTGAGCAGCAGCCCCGATAACACGGCGGAAATGGGGGTTGGCCCCTCGGCGTGGGCGTCGGGCAGCCAACTGTGCAGCGGCACGAGTCCCACTTTGGTGCCATAGCCGACTAGCAGAAAGACGAAGGCGAGCGATAGCACCGTCGGTTCCAGGTGTGTCTTTACCTGATTGAGGTGCGTCCATAAGAGGGCGGTTCCTCCCGCACCCAGCACTTTCTCCGCGGCGAAATACACGAGGATGGTGCCGAATAGCGCTTGGGCGATACCGACGCCGCACAGAATAAAATATTTCCATGCGGCTTCCACACTGGACGGCGTGCGGTATAAGCTGACTTGGAGCACCGTGGCGAGAGTGGCTGCTTCCATCGCCACCCACAGAATACCTAAATTATTGGTGGATAAGGCGAGCAGCATGGTGAAGATGAATAGCTGGTACATGCTGTAATAAAGCCGCAGCAGTCCTGGCGTTAATTTGCCGCGCTGTGTCTCGATACGCATGTAGGGGCGGCTGAATAGGGCGGTAGTGAAGCCGACGAACGCCGTGAGGGCGATGAGGAAAATATTGAACGAATCGACGAAAAACATCTCGTCCACCACTACCATCGGGCCATGGGCGATAATTCGGACGGTCAGCCAGACAGTGGCGGCAAGTGTGGCGAGGCTCAAGACCGCATTGAGTTCTGGCGCCCAGCGGCGGTGGCCGAGAAAGGCCAGCAGCAGTGCGCCGAATAATGGGATACCCAGAATCCAGAGGATTTCCATCTTATTTTTCCCTGAGCTGTTCCATATGCTTCAAGTCCAGGCTGTCAAAGGCTTCGCGGATTTGAAAAAAGAAAATACCCAGGATCACGGCGCCGACCAACACATCCAGAGCGATGCCCAGCTCTACCACCATGGGCATGCCATAGGTCGCACTGGTCGCGGCCAGAAATAAGCCGTTCTCCATCGCCAGAAAACCGATGACTTGGGGGATCGCCTTGCGCCGGGTAATCATCATCAAAAAAGACAGCAGTACACTAGCCAAAGCGATACCCAGCGTGCTCTTGGCGACGGTGGTGGCTAATTGAGAAATAGGCGTGGCGAGGTTAAAGGCAAACACGACCAACCCTAGGCCCGTTAGCATGGTGGTGGGGATATTGATTAAGGTTTCCACATCCCATTTGACATTCAATTGACGAATCAGGCGATGTAATAACCATGGCAGAAACAGCACCTTGAGTAGGACAGTGAGTAGCGCGGAGTAATAGAGATGGTGCTGATGGGACGAATAGGCCATTACCGCGGTACTCGCCGCCAATATCAAGCCTTGCCAGGCGAACAGATTAATCAATGAGAGTACGCGCCGCTGGGCCAGCATGGCGAAAGCGATCAGCAGCAGCAAAGCCGCGAGCAAGTTAATCAGGTCACCGAGGAAAGGGGACGCCATGGTCAGCTAATCCGTAGAAAATAGGTGAGCAGCCCCAGCACCGCTAACAGAAACGCGGTACCGAGAAATTCCGGCGCCCGGAACAAGCGCAGTTTGGCGGAGAGTGTCTCCAATAGCGCCAGTCCCGCTCCCGCGAGTCCGAGCTTGAATAGCAAGGCTGCTACCGCCAGCGGCACCGCTCGCCAATCGCCAGCTTGGGCAATACCCCACGGCGCGAACAGCGCGATACCGAGGGTCGTATAGGTCATGAGCTTGATATGGCTCGACCATTCGATCAGCGCCAAATGGCGGGCGGAATACTCCAGCGTCATGGCTTCGTGAATCATGGTCAACTCTAGGTGCGTGGCGGGGTTATCCACCGGGATGCGGGCGTTTTCGGCAAGCAGCACCATGAGGAACGCGGCGGCGGCGAACGCCATGCTGGGATGGAGCATCAGCGTATGGTGGGAGAGCGTTTCGACAATGGTTGTGAGTTGGGTGGAGTGACTAATTAGCGAGGCATTAAAGAATACCATTAGCAAAGCCGGCTCCGCCAAGAAGGAGACGAGCATTTCGCGGCGAGCGCCCAGTGAACCGAAGGCGGTGCCCACATCCATGGCGGCGAGCGCAAGAAAAACGCGGGAAAAGGCGAAAACGCCTACCAGGGCGATCACATCGGCGGCGGGTGAAAACGGTAAGTCGGTGGCGAGCACCGGAACAATGGCGGCGGCAAGCCACATACTGCCGAAGCGGATATAAGGAGCCATGCGGAACAACGCGGAAGCGTGATGCGCGAGCACGACCTCTTTATGGAAGAGTTTGTGCAATTCGCGGTAAGGCTGAAGCGGTCCTGCGCCACGGCGATTTTGCAGCCAGGCGCGGCACTGGTTGATCCAGCCGAGCAGCAGCGGCGCCAAGGTCACGACGAGCACCGACTGAATGAGTTGGAATAGGGTGTCGGGCCAGGTGTTCATCGTACGAAAATCAGCAGCGCCAGCAAGGTGAGAAAACTATAAAGCAAGTATAAATGGATGCGTCCATGCTGAAGTCTGGTGATCCCACCGGAAAGGCGGTCGGTAAAGCGGATAAGAGGGCGATACAGGAGACGCCATAGCCGATCCTCGATTTTTTCCCGGTAGCGGGGGCGAGGGGTCGAGGCATCGGGCTGTTCCCGCTCGATATGGAAAAATGGCTCGAAAATTCGTAAAATTGGCTGGCTGAAACCCTCCGCCGTATCCTGCATGCGGGGTTGTATGGTTTCGGGATAACCGCAATCCCACGGGTCGCTGTAGCGCAGGCGGCCATGGTACATGCGCCGCACGGCAAAGAACGTCAGTGCGACGACGCTAGCAATCACTCCCAGAAAGAACAATGGGCTATAACTTGCGCGTTCCGGCAGCACAGGCGTCAGGAACAGCCAGTTATGGGTGGCCATGCTCCCCAGCGCATCTCCCACCAGGAATCGGGTGACGTAGTCCAGTATGGGAATAACCAGCGCCGGGGCGAGCCCCAGAAAGAGGCAACCCGCTGCCAGCCAACCTAATCCTAATCGTTCCCAAATACCCGCATCACGAGCCTGGGCGAGTTTGGTCTCGCGTGGCTGCCCCAGAAAAACGATGCCGTAAAATTTGACCATGACGTAGGCGGCTAGCGCGACCGCGAGCACCAGGGCGGCGGAGGCGACCGGCATCATCATCACCAGATAGGGATGAGGAAGGCGCGGGGAAAATAGAAAGGCTTGCAGCAGTAGCCATTCGGAAATAAAGCCGTTCAACGGCGGCAATCCGGCGATGGCAAGAGTGCCGATCAGTACCGTCCACGCCACCCATGGCATACGGTGAATCAGGCCGCCGAGTTTGCCTAGATTGCGCTCGCCGGTGGCATGCAGCACCGAGCCAACGCCGAGGAACAAGAGACTTTTAAAAAAGGCGTGGTTAAGGCTATGGTATAGTGTGGCGGCGAGGCTCAGCGCCGCCAGCAGATTGAGGCGGTAGGTATGGAACAGAAGCGTCAGGCCGATGCCCACCAGCAGGATACCGATATTCTCGATAGATGAATAGGCAAGTAGCCGCTTCATGTCGGACTGTACTGCGGCATAGGCGACGCCAAACAGGGCGGTGAGGAGTCCCAGCCCCAGCGCTAGTGCTCCCCATTCCCATGGCTGCTGGCCGCGTAGTAAATCGAAGGTAATCCGCAGTAGCCCATAAATCGCGGTTTTTAGCATTACCCCACTCATCAAGGCGGATACTGGCGAAGGGGCGGCGGGATGCGCTTCCGGCAGCCATACGTGGAGCGGTAGCAGGCCTGCCTTGGCGCCGAAGCCGAAAAGCGCCAGCAAGAAGGCGGTCGTGGCCCAGAAAGACGATAAGTGCGCATTGCGCAGGGCGGCAAAAGCATAGTCGCCGTGCCCCCCCTGGAGAATGCCGAAGCATAGCAGGAGCGCGAGCGCGCCCAAATGGGCGATGAGCAGGTAGATGAAGCCGGCGCGGCGAATATCGGGGATTTTATGGTCGGTCGTGACTAGAAAATAGGACGACAACGCCATGGATTCCCATGCCACCAGAAATAAGTAGGCATCGTCGGCCAGCATCACCAGCGCCATGCTGGCGAGGAACAGGTGGTACTCCAGACAGAACAGGCGGCGAGTTGCATTTTCCATGGCGCGGAAATAGCCGGCACTGTAGAGTGAGACGCCCAGCGAGGCGGCGCCGAGCAGTAGCAAGAAAAATGCGGATAAGTCATCCAGCCGCAGATGGAACGGCAGGCCCGGTAGGCCCAGAGGAAGCACCAGCGTATCGACCGGTTGGCTAAGCGCCAACAGGCTAATTACTAGCAACAGCAGGGAAGTGAGCGCGCTCGACGGAAAAACGAGACGCTGGATCCAGCTGGTCGATTTTCCAGCGATTGCGCCGACGACTCCTAACACTACCCATAATCCAATTGCATCAAGCAAAAAATCAATCGGTAAAATGTGGGTAACGTTCATCGGCTGGCAGCATTGTAGCCCAGCGATGGCGTGTTGTCTAGCGCCTTACTGATTGCCAGGCAGGAATGAAGCGGCTTAGCCTTTAGTCTCGCCTTTCGCCGTTGGGCAGAGCGATATGGCACTCGGTGAAGATACGGGCCGAGCAATGGCGACAAACTTCCGGATCCAACGTCGTGTACACGCTGCTAATCAGCTTGGGCTTCGATTGGTGTACACGGTCTTTGCCGATGACTTCCAAATAGCCGCCTTTTTCCAACATGTCGGTTACCGCGTCCTTAACGCCATAGAGATAGAGCCCACCGCCTTTTTTCCGAAGACGCCGGCTTTCTTGTCCCAGCATCTCGGCGCCGGCGACATCGATAAAGTTAATGCCATCGCATAGCAGCACGGTATTTTTTTGCGTAGGGGTGATTTCATCGATTTGCTGCAAAGCCTGTTGCACATGGTTGACCGCCCCGAAGAAAACAGAGCCGTCGACACGCATAAATTTGATTTGCGGACATTCAGCAATCGCATCCGTTACCGGGATGAAGCGGCGGCCCGGGTCGGCAGGGTTGGGCAACTCGTCGCGAATCTGCGGCCGTGAGGTGCGATTGAGGTAGAGCATGAGCGATAGGATGACGCCGACGTAAATGGCGAATTCCAGTTCGACGAACAGTGTGGACAGCAACGTGGTTACGAGCACCACGCTTTCCGCGCGGCTGGTTTTGAGAATGGAGCCTATATGGTGGAAGTCGATTAGACCGTAACCCACCATGAACAGAATCGCCGCCATCGCGGGGATCGGCAGATACGCGGCGAGGGGCGCCACCATCAGCAGAATCAAGATTAGAAATCCAGAGGCGAACATCGCGGCCAGCGGCGTCCTGGCGCCTGCCTCGTAGTTGAGGCCGCTGCGGTTGAACGAGCCGCTGGAGTCGTAGCCGGAAAAAAAACTGCCTAGGATATTGGATAGGCCCTGGCCGATAAATTCCTGGTTGCCGTCGATACGCTGTTCCGAGCGCACCGCGATCGCGCGGGAAATGGAAACCGCCTCGGTCAGCGCCAGCATGGTAATCGCTAGTGCGCTAGAGGCGGTCTGCTTAATGGTTTCCAGGGAAAAGTCGGGGTAGGACAGCGGCGGCAATCCGGCAGGCAACGCGCCTACGGTGCGGATGTGGGTCACATCGACGCCGACGAGTTGGTTGAGAATAACCGCATAGACGCTGCCGGCGATCATGGCGGCGATCATGTAGGGAAATTTGGGAAAGAATTTCTTGACGAGAACGCCGACCAGCAGCGTGACGATACCCACCGAAGCGACATAAAGATTAATATCGCCGGCGAGCAACGCCAGTTGGTGGATGATCTCGTAAAACGACGAACCACGGGGAATGGGAATGCCGAAAAAATTCTTGATTTGGCTAGAGGCGATCAGCACCGCCGCCCCGGCGGTAAAGCCGATCACCACGGTATGTGAGATAAAATTAATGAGTGTACCCATGCGCGCCAAGCCCATGACGAACTGGAATACGCCGGTGAGAAAGGTAATCGTCAGCACCAGAGAGATATAATCCGCCGTGCCGGGTTCCGCCAGACGGCTGACCGTGGCGAAAATCACGATGGAAATCGCGGTGGTCGGGCCGGAGACTAGATGCCAGCTGGAACCGAATAGCGCGGCGATAATGGCCGGCACCATCGCGGCGTATAGGCCGTATTCCGGCGGCATGCCAGCGATAGTTGCAAATGCGACGCCCTGGGGAAGCACAATGATCGCGCCAGTCAGCCCAGCGATCAGATCGGAGCGGGCGGTGCTTTTATTGACACGGGGCAGCCAGCGCAAAAAGGGAAATACCTTGTACAGCCACAGATTACAAGCCAGAACGTCTTTCAAATTCCACCCTTCCCTTTTTACGCGCATCTATCGATTAAGGCGCTGAAAACTTGGCGATTATCCGATATTTTCGGCGAGGAGGCAAATCGTCTCCCCGGCTAAATAATGCCTTCGTGCGGCCAGACGGTTAGCTGGCCCGTCGCCGAATCTCGCGATGTCGCATCTAGATCGGCGGCTGCGTAGGAAGAATTCCACTGGCCGGTACTGGACGCCGTTGGTCCAGGTTGTTCGGCGCGGGAGGCGCTGTGTTCGAGAAAGCCGGTTGGCGTCGTCATGGCGACGCATCGAATGGGAAGGACGGTTCGAGATAACTGAATCTATCGCGTTGCGTTTCTTTAAGACATCTTATCGACGTAAACCTCTCGCTGGATACGTGCGAGCAACGGCAAACACACGCAGCCACAGCGTTATCGTGGCTATCCCAGGCGGCGGCGGGACAATAGGCGGCTTCAGCGCGCTTGCCGATCCTAAATCGCCGAATTGACCGCTCTGGATCGGAATAGGTCGTGACGCCCATTTTTAAGCTTGCCGCTGTCGGATTGTCCAGGGCGTCGCTCGCTAGTGTGTGATGTAGCTGGCCCGCCTCTGTTATGGCGTATCTTTATTTAGTGATTTATTTGGCGCCGCCATCTTGAATTTTTCGCGGTAGCGCATATTGTTTATCAATATTCTCCGTCATTAATACCTCGATTTAAGACCGATAAGAGGTCTTCAGGGGCGCGAGCCGACGCACTATGCCCGTTACGCGATACGCCAAGAGGCTCGTGTCAATGTCTTCGATAATGTTGCGGTGTTTTATGGAAACGGTTGCGTCGATTCGTGAATACAAATCGACGGCCCGGCCGCCGAATGACCGGCGCAGTATTCAACCCGAGGGAAAAGTGGCGGCGCGAACGCCGCGTACTGTGAAGATGAAAAGCCGGAGAAGTCCAGTCGGAGTTGGCCGCCGTGAACTTCGCTATCGGCAATTGGGTCTTTCTGGTAGGAACGAATAGGAACAAAGTCATTGGGGCCCGATAAATTTTAGGGGAGATTGGGCGCTGTCCCGGCGGGCGGCCTGAGGTATGCCAATCGCATGAAATGCAATACAATGAAGTAAGAACGACCGACCTTATCTATATTTCCAATGTTTAAAAAATATTTCAATCTCTTCAAGAGCGGCAAACGTTCGGGAAAGGAATCCCGGCCCTCGGGCGCGGAAGGGAAAAGTGCGTATTTGTTGACCGATGTCGTGCCGCCGGTCAATACGCCGGGCCGCCCGATCGCACCGGAGGCGCCCGTGATCGATACCGGCAACATTCCGGTAGAGAATGTGGTGACCAGTATTCTGGATATTCCCACCGATGGGGAAACGACCGATATGGTTGGCTTGCGCCAGCGTTTCATCGGGCGGCAGCCGGTATTCGACCGCTTTCAGAAAATTATCGGTTATGAATTGATGTTGCGGGGAAATACGGATACAGACGGCTATAGCCGGCGTAAATGGGACGAATCGCTGCAACGGCTTTACGATGAAACCTTGCTGAAGTGTATTTTAGGGTTGCGCATCGAACGCTTGTTGGGCGACCGGCAGATCTTTATTCCCTTGACGCCTGCGGCGCTGGGCAGTCCCTTGTTGTCCAAGTTGCCGCGCAATGGCATCGTCGTGGTTGTTCCCGTGATGGCCGAGCGGGTGGAATCATTGTTTAAGCCGTTGCAACAGTTGGCTGCGGCGGGATTCCAGCTTGCCTTGGACGATTTTGTTTATTCCCCGGAAATGGCGCCGTTGCTCAAGATTGCCCATTACGTTCGCATCCACGTCGGCCGTTTCGATGCGATCGAATTGGGCAAGCAAGTGGTTGCCCTCATGAAGGGCGCCGAACCGCGGATGCTGGCCATCGGGGTCAACGCAGAGGAGGATTTCGAGGTTTGCCGTAAGCTGTCATTCCATTATTTTCAGGGATTGTTCTTTTCCCGGCCGAAACTGGTCTCGGTGCAGCGCATCGGTAATGACCGGCTTCAGGTCATGGAGTTGCTCAACAAGGTCAAGATACAGGCGGAGCTTCCCGAGCTGGAGGAGGGGTTTAAGCGTAACCCCATGCTGTCGTATAAGCTGTTGCGTTATATTAATTCGGCGGCCAACGGTTTCGAGCAGGAAATTCGCTCCATCGGCCACGCGCTGATTGTGCTAGGTTACGAGCAGTTGTACCGCTGGTTGACGTTATTGTTATTTACCTCCGGCCACGCCGACCAGAGAAGCCGGTCGATACTGAAAAACGCTTTGGTTCGCGCTCGATTGACCGAGTTGCTTGGCCAACGGGAATTAGCGCCGCCAGCGAGCGATAGTTTATTTATCGTGGGTATTTTCTCGTTGCTGGACGTGCTGCTGGATATGCCGATCAATAAAGCGCTGGCTAACCTCCATCTTCCCCAGCCGATTTTCGACGCTTTAGTTAAGGGACATGGCGTTTACGCACCCTTTCTCAAACTGGCGGTCGCTTGCGAGGATGAAAATCCGCAGAAAATCGAAAAGCTAGCGGAAATGTGCGGCGTGGATGCGGACGTGGTCAACGACGCGCACCTTCAGGCCTTGTTGTGGGCCGAGCAAATCGAAGTGGTGAGTTCGTAGCCCGGGCTACTCCGTCTCAGGATGTCAAAAGACGACGCGCCAGACCGCTTTCGCCGGCGCTGTCGCTTCGGCGGCCGAATCTGCATCTAGGTTTTGGGCGTTTTCTCCGCCGTGCGGCGTATCGGTGCACCGTTAGCCGCCAATGCGTGTCTATCCTTTTCTGCGTTATTGCTTCAATCCGCAATGGAGCGGTGCATTGCTTGCGCCACGCCGGGCGTCCATGGATTTCCACGGGCTTCGCCTCGCCAACGGTTGTTTTCGGAGATTAGGTGAAAATGGTTCAAGGCGAGGCGGCAGCCCTAGGTAAATCAGCAAGTTAACTATATTTCCCAAGGGCGTTCCGGAGCGTTGTTCTCGGCGCTAAAATTGACCACCGCGTTTCCACGGATTGTGGCGGAGGCCGGCATCATGGCGAGCACCGCCCCGGTGGCGGCGGTGAAGACCGCTTCCATGGCGGCGTTGCGACCGGTGACGCCGCTTTTGCGCAGTGGCCGACGCGACCGAAGCCTCCTGGATGCGCCGGCAACGCCGCCATGGAGCGCCGGGCCTTCTTTTCAGCTATAGCCAGGCGCACGGCGCTGGAATCTTCCGGCGTTTTGCTCCAAAATTACCGCTTTTCAATTTCCGCCGGGAAGCGGCCGTAGCGAGGTTATGAATCTTCACGAATATCAGGCGAAGCAGTTGCTGCGCGATTATGGCGTCGCCACTCCGCGGGGGGTGGTGGCGACGGATGCGGCGCTGGCCGAATCTGCCGCGGCGGCGCTAGGGGGGACGCGCTGGATAGTGAAAGCGCAAGTCCATGCCGGCGGCCGCGGAAAGGCGGGCGGCGTGCGGCTTGTCCAATCCATTGAGGAATTACAAGCACATGCCGCCCAACTCCTCGGCAAGCCTTTGGTCACGCGCCAGAATGCGCCCGGCGGGCAAATGGTGCGGGCGGTGTTGGTGGAGGAAACCTTAGACATCCAGCGGGAAATTTACTTGAGTTTAACGGTCGATCGCGAGCGCGAGCGGATCGTTTTGGCGGCGTCCGCCGCTGGCGGTGTGGAGATCGAGGAAATCGCGCAAACCGATCCAATGAAAATATTAAGCGAAGCGTGCGATCCGATCTGGGGGTTGCAGGATTTCCAATGCCGCCGCTTGGCGTTCGGCTTAGGGTTGCCGAAGGAGCAGACCGGTTTGTTCGCGAAGTTGGCGAAGAGATTGTATCGCTTATTTCTGGACAATGATTTGTCGCTATTGGAAATTAATCCTTTGGCGGTGACTGGCGGCGGCGATCTGACCGCGCTTGATTGTAAGATCGCGGTGGACGACAACGCACTTTACCGGCGCCAAGGGCTGGCCGAATTGCGCGATATTTCCCAAGATGATCCCAAGGAAGCGGCGGCGCGGGAGGCCGGGCTTAATTATATCGCCCTCGATGGTAATATCGGCTGCATGGTGAACGGCGCCGGTCT
>DOVS01000279.1 GCA_003519965.1 Betaproteobacteria bacterium | reverse complement strand
GCCGATCATATTGACGTTGACGCCGCTGCCAATGGACTCCGACCGCTCTGTCGCAAGAAACCTGGCGACTGAAAGCACCAGCGGCCCGACGATTTTGCCGCTCGCGCCATCGCGTAGCGCATTGTCCACGAATCGCTTGTCCGCTCTTGCACTACTGAGAGATGCGAGCGCGGCATCGCGCCTCATCTCCGCCGCCATCATCGATTTGTGCAAACGCAGCGACTCGAAGGCGCTAATTGTTCCTAAAATGAGCGATAACGCCACTATTGCGCGCACAATGAAATTGGACGGACGCATAAATCATGTCTCCGGAGTAAAAATAGTTCGATATCCGGCACCCTGGAGGCGGCGCTGTATGGGACATCTGCTCCAGGACGCTGTATGGGAGGACGCTGTACGGAGAGTTTTCCCTTCCGTTGGATTGTTTCGACACCATCGGAAACCGGAGCGTGAACGTGGACCCCTGGTAACTAATGTCCATACTGACTTTCCCGCCAGGACGCCAGATGGAAGACGCTCTGTTGAATGCACCCGCATCGTTGATGGAAACGGCGTGTGCGAATGTAGTCAGGTGCGCCGCCACGCTGTCGCCGACGAATGAAAAAATTGAGGATGTTCGCGCCGTTGCTTCTGCCGCTGCTTTTTCGGCGGATCGTTGCTTGAGCCAAAACGCCATATCGGCCGAACTGAAAACGGCAAAAAACGATAGCGCGCCGATAACAAGCAAGTTAACCGCAGTCGACTTTTTAACGCCGTAAACGGAATCCTCTCTGGGATAAACGAGAAGACCGCGCACGACTTCGCGCAGGTCGTCGACATTGAAAATGCGTACCGTGGTTTCGTCGGCGGCTATCCCGTTCTGCGAAGCAAACTGCTCGATAATGAATTCAACATCGTCGGTAAAAATGGACATTTGCGGTTCACCGAGTCCGCCGTCCTCGTCCATCGCGTAAAGCACCAGCATGGGACGCCCGGACTCGACGTCCTTCAGCGCGTAGCCGACGACAAACTTGCCGCCATGCCCACGCAACCGCCGCGTCGTAACGCTCATTGCCTGCATGCCGGAAGCCACGTCGTGCGTAAAGGAGCCGATCCATTCCGCAGGGGCCGCATAAATGGTTTTCCCGTCTTTCGGTAAGACAACGCGGACAATTTCCTCGGTCTCCCGGACGGCGAGGCTCCTTGCCTTGGATGGCGACACCTTGGTTTCGGACAACAATTTATGCTCGGCCGGCGAAAACACAGTAACAACAGCATCGTCCGGCGGCTGCGGTAATTGCTTTACCCCGTCCGCGACAATCTCGAGGTACCGGCGTTGCATGCCGATCTCAACGCAGATGACGTTCCCGACAATCCGATTACTTTTTTGGGCGAACATCGGATCAGACCGATTCGGAAACCAGAGGATCAAATTTAGGCGCGGGGATAATATCAGTATGGAGCAGAATAATTAGTTCGCGGTCCGCGTCCGTATCATCCACGCCCGAGAAAAGACTACCGACAACCGGAGTATCGGCGATACCCGGCAACCCGTTTTTTCCATTGCTGCTGCTGCGATAACGCGATCCGGCAATAATGAGCGTTTTGCCATTCTCTCCCAGCGTTTCGATAAAGGACTGCTTGATATCCTGATTGGGCATAGTGAGCGTGCCGCCGCCGCCGAGGTCGAACGTCTTGAAATCCTTGATGGTGGACATCACCGGCACCAGCGATATTTGTACGTCCTGATTGTTCAAGATATCCGGACGGATCGACAACGACAGCCCATCGGTTGCGAACGCGCCGGAACCAGACGACTGCGTGGTGCCGGACGTGCCCGCCATAGTCGATGTCACGGAAGGCACATAGGGCACCTGGGTCCCGTCGAACAATACGGCCGGTATATGATTCATGGTCACCAGCTTGGGTTGCGACACGATTTTCACGGCGGTGATGGTGCGTAATGCATTGATGAGCGCGGTAGTGCTGGCCGTGGTTAACGTCAGCGATCCCGCCGGATTCGTCACGCCGGCCGCCGTGGACAGGGAAAACGATTTCGTGCCCGCGGCGTCGAGCACATGTTTCCAGTTAATTCCGTATTGTGTTTCCTTATTCAGGGAAACTTCCACGATTGCCGCCTCGATCTGCACCCGGGTCAGGGCGTTTCTGGCGAACGACAATAGAAAGGCATGCACCCGCTTCAACGCCTGCGCGTTGGAGCGCACCGTGATAATACCGAGTTCGGGAACAATGTTGACGGAGGCGTTCGGACCGGCTACCCGGGAAATAAGATGCTCTATCCCTTGAGGGTTATTGCTGTATTTCGCGTTCACCGTGAATGTGGATTGAATCGAGCCGCCGCCCGGCGTAGCGCTGCTATTGTTAGACGGCATGCCGGGAATGCCGCTGGAGCCGCTTGAACCCGTTCCGCTACCCGCCACGGGATTTCCGCCAACATCTAGATTTGTACTCATCGGTTTCAGCACGCTCGTCGGGATGCGAAAGGTAGCGGTAGCGTACTTCGCCAATGTAACCGTCCGTCCCGCCGTGTCGATGACGGCGACATATCCGGCCGCGAGTGCAATTTCGCGAATTGCAGCGGCCGTACTGAGATTATCGATAGTCAAACTGACTCTGCGCGATCGATCCACGTTATTCATAACGGTCAGCGAATAGCCGTTCTTTCCGGCAATGGCTCGTATGGCGCCAATGAAATTCGCCTCCGTCAGTCTTGCAGTCACTCCGTTGACGATAGGAACCCGCGCATACTGGATGTAGGGGGCGGCGTGTTCCGTCACGAGGCTTCCCGTGCGGGTCCGGGCGCCGCCTACAATCTTATCGACGGCGGATTGCGCCTGCGCGTGGACATTGTCTCTCCCCATCTCGGTGGCGCATCCAGCTAGGGACAGCATAAAAAGGACGGCCATGACGGCAGTGATTTTTTTCATTATCGGTCCTTGTCGGTGATGACAATCAGCTTATGGCCGTAGCTGTCGGCCTTCAGTCCGCCGGCGGGACGGAGCATGATGGACAGCCCCTGCTTGAAAGTCGGCGGCGGCGGGATGGTCACGTTGCGCTCGATACGCAAATGGTAATTAACGTTCCAAAGCACCGCGTACCCGGCGGTCGCCGCGTAACGACGAATAGCCTCCGAAAGCATTTCCCCGCGGATAAGCCTGATCGCGTCCGGTTTGGTTTTTTCTTTGCCGATCCTTTTACTCTTGCCGGACAGAAAGGCGGCACCCACCGGCTTGATCGAAGATTTCTTTTTCTCCGGCGGTAAAACCGCTGCGCCGGTTTTTAACGGTAGTGAAGCAACCGCCGGTGCAGCGGGCATTTTGACGACGGACGGCGAGGATGGGGCAACAGCGATGGCGGCGGACTTGGCGGCCCCCCCGGATTCCTTGCCGGCCCTGGCGACGGCCCTGTTGAAGTCGGCGTCGGCGATTTTATGATAACCATCCTCGGCGGATCGCGATTTCCGATGGCCGGGAAGAACGTGCGCCGCTTCGGAAGCGTGGTCGCCGCTACCAGCACGCAACGCCGCGCGCCTATTCGTCGTTCGCATTCGGTCGGCGGCGATCACGGCAAAGTAAGAACGCGAAATATAAATTTTCCGGCTGTCCCAATCGACGCGCGCGTAAAGACCGGACTGCGCCATCGCCTTTTCCAGCGCATCCGTCCATTGGCGGCGTCCAGTCACGGATACACGAATTCCAGAAAGCTCGGCGTCATGATCGATTTCCGCGTCCATGGTTGAAGGAATGATCGCGTCCAGGGCGGCGGGCAGCGGAACGTTGTGTAGACGGTAGAGACGGCTCCGGACGGCGACCGGCGCCCCGTTAGCGCTGACCCGGCGCAACGGAATGAATGCGCTCTTGTCTTGGGCGGCGGCGATCATGCCGGAAGGCGGCGGCGTCGCGGCTTGCCGGG
>DOVS01000207.1 GCA_003519965.1 Betaproteobacteria bacterium | reverse complement strand
GGGGCAATGCCGCCATGCGGCGGCGCGCCGTATTGCAGCGCGTCCAGCAAAAAGCCGAATTTCTCCGCCGCCTCTGCGCTACTGATATTCAGTGCTTGAAATACCTCGGATTGCACTTCCCGGCGGTGAATACGCACCGAACCGCCGCCAATCTCCCAGCCGTTCAGCACCATATCGTAGGCTTTCGACAGCACTTTACCGGGCTCGCTGGTCAGCCACGCTTCGTGGCCGTCGGCAGGAGAGGTGAATGGATGATGCAGCGCTTCCCAGCGCTTGCCCTCGTCGTTGTACTCGAACATGGGGAAATCCACGACCCACAACGGTTTCCATCCGTCTTCCCGCAACCCCAGGTCGTGGCCGACTTTGGCGCGCAGCGCACCCAGCGACTCATTCACGACTTTGGCCTTGTCGGCGCCGAAGAAAATTAAGTCGCCGTCGGTAGCGCCGGTGCGCTCGATCATTGCCTTAACCACCGGCTCCGGCAGAAACTTGAGAATCGGCGACTGTAAACCGTCCATCCCCTTGGCCAGTTCGTTGACCTTGATGTAGGCGAGTCCCTTGGCGCCGTAAATGGCGACGAATTGGGTATAGTCGTCGATCTCCTTACGCGACAACCGACCGCCGCCCGGCGCCAGCAGCGCCGCCACCCGGCCATCGGGCCGCTGCGCGGCTTCGCGGAACACTTTAAAGTCCACGTCCTTAACCACTGCGGTTAATTCGGTCAACGTCAACGGCACCCGCAAATCCGGTTTGTCGGAACCATAGCGGGATATAGCCTCATCGTAGGGCAAACGCGGAAAAGGATTCGGCAAATCGACATCGAGCACCGCCTTAAACAGCTGGCGGATCATCTCCTCTGTCAGGGCCGTCACCTCTTGCGCATCCATGAACGAAGCTTCGATGTCCACTTGCGTGAACTCCGGCTGGCGGTCGGCGCGCAAATCTTCGTCGCGAAAGCACTTGGTAATCTGAAAATAGCGGTCGAATCCAGACACCATCAACAATTGTTTGAACAGCTGCGGCGATTGCGGCAACGCGAAAAACTGGCCGGGATGCACTCGGCTCGGCACCAGATAATCGCGCGCGCCCTCCGGAGTGGAGCGGGTCAGCATCGGGGTTTCCAGTTCGATAAAACCGTGTGCGTCGAGGAAGTCGCGCAAGACTTTAGCCGCCCGATAACGCAACCGTAAGTTACGCTGCATCACGGGCCGCCGCAAATCTAGGTAGCGATGCGTCAGGCGCACGTTCTCGCCGAGTTGCTCGTCATCCAGCAGAAACGGGGGAGGCGACGAAGGGTTGAGTATTTCCAGCGCCTGCGCCAGCACTTCGATTTCACCGGTGGGTAGATTCGGGTTCACCGTCCCTTCGGGGCGGCGGCGCACCAAGCCGGTAATGTGCAGCACGTATTCGTTGCGTATTTTTTCGGCGATGGCGAACGATTCCGCCTGGTCTGGATCGCACACCACTTGCACCACCCCTTCCCGGTCGCGCAAGTCGATAAAAATCACGCCCCCATGGTCGCGGCGGCGATGCGCCCAACCGCATAGAGTGACGGTTTGCTGTAATTGGCGAGCGTCAACTTCGCCGCAATAATGTGTCCGCATGCTCATTCATTTCATCTTAAATTGTTAGGAGTCCGCCAAAATCCCCCACGCACGGATCGCGGCGGCGAGAAAAAGTTAATGGGGCCGTCCGGCCGCCGGCGTCATGCCGCGCACCGCGCGCCTGCCAGGAGGCGGCGCGACCACACCCATGGAAATAATGTATTTCAACGCCTCATCGACGCTCATATCCAACTCGATCACATCTTGCTTCGGCATCATTAGAAAAAACCCGGAGGTCGGATTGGGCGTAGTCGGCACGTACACGCTCACGTATTCCCCCGGCAAATGATTCACGACATCCCCGCCCGGCTGACCGGTGAGGAAAGCGATAGTCCAGCTTCCTTGCCGCGGATACTGCACCAGCAGCGCCTTGCGGAAAGCCTCTCCGTTGCTGGAAAACAGCGTGTCGCTGACTTGCTTAACACTGTAATAAATCGATTTCACTACCGGAATCCGCGCCAGCACCCCTTCCCAGAAGCGGATAAGACGCTGACCGAGGATATTCGCCGTCAGCACGCCGGTCAGAAAAATGACCAGCAAGGTCAGCACCGCCCCCAAACCGGGAACATCCATTCCCAGCCAGCGCTGGGGGCGAAACTCGGGAGGCAGCAGCAACAGGCTTTGGTCCATAGTGCCAACCAGCAGCGTCAGCACCCACGCGGTAATCCCCACCGGCACCCAAATAAGCAAGCCGGTGATGAAATAACGTTTAACGATTCGCACCTTAGGACGCGCAGCCGCACCCTCCCCCGCCGCACGCGGGCGCGGGCGCGGGAGACTCCTCCTTGGGCTTGTCCTTGGGCTTGGCGCCGCTCTTAAAGTCGGTCTGGTACCAGCCGCTCCCTTTTAATTGAAAACCGGCGGCAGACAGCATTTTTGAAAACGACGCCTGACCGCATTCAGGGC
>DOVS01000116.1 GCA_003519965.1 Betaproteobacteria bacterium | reverse complement strand
ACCTGCGCAATGCGGCCTTTCACCCATTCGACGCGCGGCCATTGATCGCGGCAACGGCCAAATATTCAAAAACCCTCTCGTCAAAACGCTCTACAAGAGGCGCGAGCGATTTTTGCCGCCCATCCTTCAGTTCCGCCGCTATCGCTTCATCACCCCGACACTCACGCCTCACCGGCAACCGATCCGATTCTTCTCGACAAAATGCCCGCAGAGAGAGAGCCGATCCATCGACGCGATGAAATAGCTATTGTGGGTCGGTTCGATCAACTGCACCAGTTCATGAACGACAATCGCAGGAAACCGCCCCCCTGTGTCAATCGGTGCAATCTCGCGAGATACCGATGCGCATTATCGTCGTCTCTCGGTACGCACGAGGGCGGCGAAGCATGGTTCATCGATTAATAAATACAAATAACAAAACCCCTGAAGATCATATCTTGCAGGGGTTTGTTTGCAGCAACCAAAGGACGCCTTCTAGAACGGAATATCATCCTCGAAATCGTCGAAACCACTGCCGGATGCCGCCTTAGCGGCCGATTTTGGCTTTTCTCCGCTGGGTGCGCCTTGGCCCTGCTCCATCACCTCGAAGGTATTGCCGCCGCCGCTGCGACCGCCGAGCATCTGCATTTTATCCGCGACGATCTCGGTGGTGTAACGTTCCTGTCCTTCTTTATCTTGCCATTTACGCGTGCGCAGCGCGCCCTCGACATAGACTTGCGCGCCTTTTTTCAGGTATTCCCCGGCGATTTCCGCCAGTTTGCCGAAGAACGCCACGCGATGCCATTCGGTCCGTTCCTGTTTGACGCCGCTTTTGTCTTTCCACGTATCGGTGGTCGCAAGGCTAATGTTGGTAATCGCGTCGCCGCTCGGCATATAGCGGACTTCGGGGTCGCGCCCCAGGTTGCCGACCAAAATGACTTTATTGACCGAGGCCATATTATCTCCCTGTTATCACTTTCAATGCCGCCTCCTCATCCCACTCTTGCGAGCGCACCTTGAGGTAGACTACGTTTTCTTCCGTCACCACCGTAACTTCCGCCACCCCTGGCAAGGCGGCCAGCGCATCCGATAGCGCTTGCGCCTGCTTGGCGTCCATCTCGGGCAAGTGGAACATCTTACTGGAGACTTTGGGCGGTGTCTTCATGGTGAGCGACATTAGCAACCAGAGGCCGGCCAGACTGCCGCTGAACAGGAAAACCGCCGATGGCCCGAAACGGCCGGACAAAAACCCGCCCATTGTCCCGCCCAGGAAAGCGCCGAAAAACTCGGTGGTGTTGTAAACGCCGATAGCGGTGCCCTTGCTGGCGGCTGGCGCAATTTTCGAGATGAGTGACGGCAGGCTCGCTTCCAACACATTGAAGGCGATAAAGAACGCCAGCAATAGCAGGGCGATGCCCCAAAAACTGTTGACCAAGAACACTAAACCGAACTGCGAAAACGCCAGCAAACCAACGGCGAAAACCAATACTTGCTTCAGCTTGCCTTTTTTCTCACCGATAATGATGGCCGGCACCATCAAGGCGAAGGAAATCAACATCACCGGCAAGTAGACTTCCCAATGCTGGTTAACCGGTAAATTGCCGGTGCGCCGCAAGGCAAACGGGATCACCACGAACATCGCGGTCAATATGGCGTGAAGGGTAAAAATACCGAAGTCCAGCCGCAGCAGCTGCGCATCGCGCAGCACGTCGCGCACCCGGGCGGGCACCATTTCGGCGTCGGAGTGAAAGCGGGTTTCCGTGGGATTCGGCACAATTGCGTAAAGCACCGCCATCCCGGCAAACGCCAGCACCCCGGTCAGCGCGAAAATGCCCGGCACGCCGATGGCGTGGTCAAGCGCCGGCCCGATTATCAGCGACACGGTGAAGGTCGTGCCGATCGTCACACCGATCATCGCCATCGCCTTGGTGCGGTGTTCCTCGCGAGTCAGATCGGCGGTCAGCGCGATCACCGCCGCGGCTACCGCCCCGGAGCCTTGCAGCGCGCGCCCGAACATCACCATGTAAATAGTGTGCGCTCCCGCCGCGACAAAACTACCCAAGGCGAATAGCAGCAACCCGAAATAAATGACCCGCTTGCGCCCAAAGCGGTCGGAGGCCATGCCGAAAGGAATCTGGAAAATCGCCTGCGTCAGGCCGTAAGCGCCCAATGCTAAACCAATCATCAAATGACTCTGGCCGCCGGGGAGATGTTCTGCATAGATGGCGAAAACCGGCAAGATTAAAAACAGTCCCAGCATGCGCAAAGCGAATATCGTTGATAAACCAGTGCTGGCGCGGGATTCTAGGGGAGTCATTCCTTCACTTCTGTTATTTTTGGACATGGCCTAATGATTAGATTGGGAAAAATTTTGGAAAATCGGTATATTACCAGGTTGGTCATAGCTAGGGTAGCCGATGGACTTTATCCGCATTCGGGGGGCGCGCACGCACAACCTGAAGAATATTAATCTGGACATTCCCCGCAATCAGTTGGTTGTTATTACCGGGTTGTCCGGTTCGGGAAAATCCTCGCTGGCGTTCGATACGCTGTACGCGGAAGGCCAGCGGCGTTACGTGGAGTCCCTCTCCGCCTACGCCCGCCAGTTTCTGCAACGGATGGAAAAACCCGATGTCGATCTGATCGAGGGCCTGAGTCCGGCGATTTCCATCGAGCAAAAAGCCACCTCCCATAATCCGCGCTCCACTGTCGGCACCATCACTGAAATTCACGACTATCTGCGCCTGCTGTTTGCCCGCGCCGGTGAACCGCGTTGTCCCGACCACAGCACGGTACTAGCAGCGCAGACCATCAGTCAGATGGTCGACCAG
>DOVS01000064.1 GCA_003519965.1 Betaproteobacteria bacterium | reverse complement strand
ACACCAGATTTGACAATAACTCTTTAACCGGTGGTTTACTACCTATCGGAATATTTTGCCAAGGTGAATTCCACGAGTTCCCCGAATTGTAATCCTGTGCTGCCTCTACCTCAGTAGCAGTCTGATTTAGAGTCCGGGGAGTTAATAGTATCGGATATTTCCATCCCAATGGTGTTCTACTTTGCCCTCTTGAGTGTTACTGTATGCTTGGCCGATGGCAAATAGCCCAAGGCGTTGTGCGGAGGGCGGTGTGCATTGTAATCCTCGCACCAGGCATCGATCACGCTGCGCAGGTAGCTCAGGCCCGTGAACCAATGCTGCGATAAACACTCACCTCGGAACCGGCTGTTAACGCTTTCGATGTAGACGTTTTGCACTGGCCTGCCGGGTTGAATGAAGCGCAGCTTCACACCGTCCCCGGCGGCCCAGTCCTGCACACCCGGCCCGCGAACTCCAGGTCGTTAAAAGGGAGCAGACTCGATTGATTTTGCCTTTGATTGAAGAACAGCCGCTATTGCTAATACCAGAAGCATTACCAGCCAGATTCCCCATGGTGACGGCCCCCATTTCTGGCAAGAGCGGTGTCCACTGCCAAGGATCGCGTACAGGAAACTCTCCGCGCACAGAATCAATGGAGTCTGACCCCATTGATTCGGTCGGCTTCGTCTTGATTATCATCAGTCGCTTGTCGCTGGGTAGACGTGCGGGTACGGCTTGCAGGTACGCATTCCTCGATGCGCCTGAATCGCAAGTCTCAGGAAATTTGGACTCGTCTAGGTAGCGTCCGCGATAGCGGCATCGTGTTAACCATGTAGCCGCGCCCGCTCCCGATAGGGGCCGCCGGCAACCGCCGCAACAAACAGTTCAGAGGGAAATTGGAGGGCGAACAGAAGACGGGCGCGAGATCGACACTCGCGCCCGGTGCAGGGGTGAAAGAGGGGAAAGCCCGTCAGTGCTGGTAGAGATGATACCCGAGAAATACCATTAACAGCATCAAGTTAATCGTGAAATAATCCAGTCCCAATAACGCCAGACTCATGTCGCCTCCTTAGCTTGATCGAATCAACACAACAAGTCCCCTGAGGGAAGCGACAGCATGCCAGAGTTTTGTGTAGGAAAGATGACGCGGTTACCAAGCGCCGCGCAGCATGGCGATGCCATGAGCGCCTTGCGCCCACGCCGTGGGGAGGTCTTCCGCCGCCAACCCTCCCAGGGCGTATACCGGCAGTGGATAATGGCGCAGCAACTCGGTGAACCGCGTCCATCCCAACACCGGTGCTCCGGGGTGGGACGATGTCGGCTTGACGGGCGACAACGCCGCGAAATCCAGCCCACACGCCGCCGCGCGCGCTAGTTCTTCGCCGTTGTGGCACGACGCCCCGCAAAGAGGAAAATCGGGACGCTGCGTTAGCGCCATCAATTGGGCGGCGGTCAATTGCACCCCGTCCGCGCCGACAGCGGCGGCCAACGCCGTGTCGCCGTTAATCACCACCCGGGCGCCGTAGGACCGGGCGCGAGCGATCACCGCCTGGGAAAAATCTTCAAGCGCTGGTGGCGGCAACGCCTTCTCGCGCACTTGAATCAACCGCAGCCCTTTTTCCAACGCCGCCTCGAGCCGCGCCAGGAAAGCCGCCGCACCGATATCGCCGGCATGAGTGACGCCATAAACCGCCGGCAGCGCCAAGGCGGCCAAGACCGGGCCATTGGCCGGCAACAGCGGCGCCACGTCCACCCTCTCCACGCGCTGCCACGCCAACCGTTGAGATTCCTTGCCATGGGGCTCGCCCGTCCAGCGAACCACGCGGAAGAAGTTGAGCCGCACCGAGGCGTGCGGATAATGATAGATGCGCGTAATCCACGGATAGGCGTCCGCTATCTCGATCCCCAGCTCTTCCCGCGCTTCCCGCACTAGCGCCTGCCGCGCGGTTTCTCCCGCCTCGACCTTGCCGCCGGGAAATTCCCAATAGCCGGCATATGCCTTACCGTGCGGCCGCTCCGCCAGCAAAAAACAACCGTCCGGACGGCAAATTACCGCCGCGGCCACTTCGACCAAGGTAGGAGATTCAGTCATTTTTACAGCGGCGCTTTTCCGCTTTATTCAGTTGCCGCCGCCCGGTCCAGTCACGGGCAAACTGCCAAGCAACGCGGCCACTACGCGACCCGCGCGCCAATGCCCATTGCAGCGCCGCTCGATGCACTTCGGCAGTGTCGGCGGCAGGTGCTTTAAACGTTTTCAGCCAGACATCGACAATGGCGAGGTACGCCTCTTGATCGAAGGGATAGAATGACAACCATAGACCAAAGCGCTCGGACAGAGAGACCTTTTCCTCCACCGCTTCGCCGGGATGCACCTCTTCTCCTACATAGCGCGTCTCCAAATTATCCGCCATCTCATCCGGCATCAAATGACGGCGGTTGGACGTAGCATAGACCAGCATGTTGTCGCCGATCGCGGCGATAGAGCCGTCGAGCACCGCCTTCAGCGACGTTGTACCCGGCTCGCCAGCCTTAAAAGAGAGATCGTCGCAAAATACAATAAACCGCTCCGGGCGGTCGTGGAGTTGGTCGACGATATCGGCTAAATCGCCAAGCCGGTGCTTATCCACTTCAATGAGGCGCAGCCCCCGCGCGGCATATTGGTTCAGCACAGCTTTGACCAACGAGGATTTTCCCGTACCGCGAGCGCCGGTAAGCAGTACGTTATTCGCCGGCAGCCCCGTCACGAACTGGCGGGTATTGCGGTCGATCTGCGCTTTTTGCGCGTCGATCCCGTAGAGTTCGTCGAGCTGAATGCGATGGAGGTGCGCGATTGGCTGCAAAAAGCCCACGTCGCCCCGCCGCCGCCAGCGAAACGCCGGAGAAGCATCCCAGGCGGGTGCAGCGGATGTGGTTAATCCCGTTTCCAGACGGTCAAGCAGCCCGTGCGCCCGATTCAGCAATTGGGCGAGACGATCCATGGCGCTAGGAGCGGTATTCGGCATTGATCCGAATATAATCGTGAGAGAAATCGCAGGTCCACACCGTGGCGGCGGCGGCGCCCCGGCCGAGTTCGGCCCGTACCGCAATTTCATCCCGCTCCATGATCCGCTGCCCATCCGCTTCGCGGTAACTGGCGGCCCGCCCGCCGTTTT
>DOVS01000238.1 GCA_003519965.1 Betaproteobacteria bacterium | reverse complement strand
GGTACGCAGCTCATCCACTTCGTTCCCCGCGATAACGTCGTGCAGCACGCCGAATTACGCCGGATGACGGTTATCGAGTACGCGCCGGATAGTAAGCAGGCCGAGGAATACCGCACGCTGGCCAAGAAAATTCACGAAAACGGCGGCAAAGGCGTAATTCCCACCCCGATCAGTATGGACGAGCTGGAAGACATGCTGCTGGAGTTCGGCCTGATGGAGCAAGTGGATGAATCCATCATCGGTCAAGCGGCGGCGCCGGCATAAGCGGCCGCGGTAAGCGGCGGTGGGACGGCCTACTCCGTTCCGTCGTCTTGATGGGGATTCAGTCTGCATGAAGCGAGGAGGGCCAGATGAGCCTGGATGCGAAAGCAAGCAATAAGGAATTGATCGATGAAGTGCTCTCGGTATATCCCGAGAAGGGTGCAAAAAAGCGCGCCAAGCACTTGAATGTGTATGAAGAAGGAAAGCCGGACTGCGGCGTGAAGTCCAATATTAAATCGCTGCCTGGCGTGATGACGATTCGCGGCTGCGCCTACGCCGGCTCCAAGGGGGTGGTGTGGGGGCCGATTAAGGACATGATCCACATCAGCCACGGGCCAGTGGGCTGTGGTCAGTATTCCTGGGCGTCGCGCCGCAATTACTTCATCGGGGTTACCGGCGTGAACGCTTACGGCACGATGCAGTTTACTTCCGACTTCCAGGAAAAGGATATTGTATTCGGCGGCGATAAGAAGCTGGATAAATTGATCGATGAGGTGGAGGGTTTGTTTCCGCTCAACAAAGGCATGTCGATCCAGTCGGAATGTCCTATCGGTTTGATCGGCGACGATATCGAGGCGATCGCTAGGAAAAAATCCAAGCAGTACGAGGACAAGACGATCGTACCCGTGCGCTGCGAGGGTTTTCGCGGGGTGTCCCAGTCGCTGGGCCACCATATCGCCAACGATTCGATCCGCGATTGGGTGTTTGACAAGGTCGAAGGCAAATTTAAGGAATTCGAGGGTACGCCCTACGACGTGGCGATTATCGGCGACTATAACATCGGCGGCGATGCATGGTCTTCCCGGATTTTGCTGGAGGAAATGGGGCTGCGCGTTATTGCCCAATGGTCCGGCGACGGTACGCTAGCGGAGTTGGAGAAGACGCCAAAGGCCAAGCTCAACGTGCTGCATTGCTATCGTTCGATGAATTACATCTCGCGATACATGGAAGAAAAGTACGGGGTTCCGTGGGTGGAATACAACTTCTTCGGCCCCACTAAGATCGAGGCCAGCTTGCGCGAGATCGCCAGCCACTTCGACGACACCATCAAGGAAGGCGCCGAGCGGGTGATCGCCAAGCACCGCGCCATGGCGGATACGGTGATCGCCAAATACAAGTCGCGCCTGGAGGGCAAGAAGGTGATGCTCTACGTCGGCGGCCTGCGTCCGCGCCATGTGGTCGGCGCCTATGAAGACCTCGGTATGGAGATTGTCGGCACCGGCTACGAGTTCGGCCATAACGACGATTACCAGCGCACAACGCATTATGTAAAGGACGGAACGCTGATCTATGACGACGTGACAAGCTTCGAGTTGGAGAAATTCGTCGAAAAAGTCCGTCCCGATTTGGTGGGTTCGGGCATTAAGGAAAAATACGTGTTCCAGAAAATGGGCGTGCCGTTCCGCCAGATGCACTCGTGGGACTACTCGGGGCCGTACCATGGCTACGATGGGTTCGCTATTTTCGCCCGGGATATGGATATGGCGATCAACAGCCCGGTATGGGGATTAACGCAGGCGCCGTGGGCGAAATGACGGCGGAGAACCGGTGAGCGGCGAGGTTGCGGTCGTGCGGCGCACTTCCGGTCTCCGCGCTTCCCGTCCGCGTCTCATTTGAATTGTAAGGAGAAGGGCCATGAGCCAGGATACTGAAAACATCATCGATCACGTTAAGCTGTTCCGTCAGCCGGAATACACGAATCTATTCGACAATAAAAAACAGAATTTTGAAGGCGGCCACCCCGACGAGAAAGTGGCGGAAATCGGGGAATGGACCAAAACGTGGGAATACCGGGAGAAGAATTTCGCCCGTCAAGCGCTAACCGTTAACCCCGCCAAGGCTTGCCAGCCACTGGGGGCAATCTTCGCGGCTGTCGGTTTTGAAAGCACCATGCCCTTCGTTCATGGTTCTCAAGGGTGCGTGGCGTACTTCCGCAGCCACTTCAGCCGTCACTTCAAGGAACCCTCGTCGGCGGTGTCCAGCTCCATGACCGAGGATGCGGCGGTGTTCGGCGGGCTGAACAATATGGTCGATGGTCTTGCCAACACGTATAACCTTTATCAGCCGAAAATGATCGCGGTGTCCACCACCTGCATGGCGGAAGTGATCGGCGACGACCTAGATAGCTTCATCAAGAACGCCAAAGCCAAGGGCAGCGTTCCCGAGGAATTCAGCGTGCCGTTCGCGCATACGCCGTCCTTCGTCGGCAGCCACATCACCGGCTACGACAACATGATGAAGGGTATCTTGACGCATTTTTGGGAAGAGCAAGCGCGCAAGGAAAACGGCAAAATCAATCTAATCGGCGGCTTCGACGGCTATAGTGTGGGCAACCTGCGCGAAATCAAGCGGGTAGCCGGCTTGATGGATGCGGATGTTACGCTGCTCGGCGACAACAGCGATGTGTGGGATACCCCAACCGACGGCGAGTTCCGTATGTACGACGGCGGTACGCCGCTGGAGGCGGCAAAGGCGGCGTTGAACGCCAAGGCGACCATCCTCATGCAGCAATTCGGCACGGAAAAAACGACCGCCTACCTTGCTGACAAGGGACAGGAAACCGTAGTGCTCAATTATCCCGTGGGCGTGTCGGCCACCGACAAGCTGGTCATGGCGTTCTCCCGCTTGAGCGGGAAATCCATTCCTACCGAACTGGAGAAAGAGCGCGGCCGTTTGGTCGACGCCATGGCGGACTCTCAAGCCCACATTCATGGGAAACGGTTCGCGCTCTACGGCGATCCCGACATGGTGTATGGATTAGCCGCGTTCTTGTTGGAGTTGGGCGCCGAACCCGCGCATATTTTGGCGACCAACGGCAACAAGGCGTGGGCCGCCAAGGTTCAAGAACTGCTCGATTCCTCGCCCTATGGCAAGGACTGCCAGGTCTACGCGGGCAAGGATTTGTGGCATATGCGCTCGCTGCTGTTTACCGAACCGGTGGATTTCCTGATTGGCAACACCTACGGGAAGTATCTGGAGCGCGATACCGGAACGCCGTTGATCCGTATGGGATTCCCTATCTTCGACCGACATCACCACCATCGTTCGCCGACATGGGGGTATCAAGGATCGTTGAATGTGTTGGTTAAGATTTTGGACAAAATCTTCGACGAAATGGACAAAGACACCAACATTCCAGGTAAAAGCGATTATAGCTACGACATTATTCGCTAGCCGAACCGCCGCGGCGGCGGCTTCTCTTCCAGGAAGCCGCCAGGCGATTGGGCGCGGGATCGCAATGGGGAAACCGTTGGCGGTGGAGGATGCGCTTAACCGTTGGGAAGGCGCACAGCGAGGGCGGTCAATAAACTGTGGGGGAAGAAGTAATGGCAAACGTGACGTTTTCATCGCCGGCGATGAAAAAAGATGTCACCGTCTACGCGGTAGCGGGAGACCGGCGCACGATTTTAGGCGTGGCCCAGGAACATCAGGCGCCGATTCATTTCGAGTGTCAGAACGGCGAGTGCGGTTCCTGCGCGGTGCAAGTGACGCCCTTAAGCGGCAAGCCGATGGCGGTGCATTTGACCGAGAAGGAAAAATCGGTGCTGATGCTGGCCGGTAAACTGACCAAGGCGCAGTGCGAGCAGATCGAAGTGACCGATACCGCGCCTATGTGGCGGCTAGCATGCCAATACATCGTGCGGGACGAAAACATTCTGGTGCAATTTTAAATAGGCGGGCGGCCGGTGCTTGGCCGCCCGCAATTCAAGGCGCGAACGGAGTGCGGCATGGGCGCATTAAACAGCAAGATGGATGCGGTGTTCGACGAACCGGGCTGCGCGATCAACCAAGGCAAGTCGGGCAAAGCGCGTAAGAAAGGATGCAGCAAGCCGCTGGCGCCCGGTGCGGCGGCTGGCGGTTGCGCCTTCGACGGCGCCAAGATCGCGTTACAGCCGGTAACCGATGTCGTCCACTTAGTGCACGGGCCAATCGCCTGCGAGGGCAACTCCTGGGATAACCGCCATGCGGCTTCCAGCGGGCCGACGCTATATCGTACCGGTTTTACCACCGACATCGGCGAGCTAGACGTCGTGTACGGCGGCGAGAAACGGTTGTTTAAAGCGATCCGGGAAGTCATCGAGAAGTACGATCCACCCGCGGTGTTCGTCTATCAGACATGCGTGACCGCGCTGATTGGCGATGACGTGGAGGCGGTATGCCAAGCGGCGTCCGCCCGCTTCGGCAAGCCGGTGATTCCGGTGAATGCGCCGGGGTTCGCCGGCAGCAAGAACCTAGGCAATAAGCTGGCCGGCGAGGCATTGCTCGATTACGTCATCGGCAGCGAGGAGCCGGAAGTCACGACGCCTTGCGACATCAATATTTACGGCGAATACAATTTGGCCGGCGAATTGTGGCAGGTCAAGCCGTTATTCGACCGGCTGGGCATCCGGCTATTGGCTAATATTTCCGGCGATGCGCGCTATCGCGACATCGCGTGTTCGCATCGGGCGCGGGCGGCGATGATGGTTTGCTCCAAGGCGCTCATCAACTTGGCGCGCAAGATGG
>DOVS01000014.1 GCA_003519965.1 Betaproteobacteria bacterium | reverse complement strand
GTGGCGCGCCGGCGCGGCGGCGGTGGACGCCGACGCGCCGGGGGCGCGGTGTTGACGGGGCCGGCGGGCTGAATGCGCAACTTCACTTCCAGTGGTTTGAAGCGCGGGGACGCCGTGGGCAATGGAATCCACGGTGCGAACAGCGCCAGCAAATGAAGCGCGAGGGACGCGAGCAGCGCCCACAATAACCGCTTGGCGTAAACCGGCGGGGGAAAGCGTTTCATCCCGCAGTGCGACGGTCATCGCTTAGTGAAATTGAAGATGGGTAATTAACTGTTCTTCGTCCCGGTGATTTCCCTGGATGCGCACCCGCACCGGAAAGTAGCGCCACGCCTTGGCCAGCCAAACGTCGGTGTTCTCGCCGTCGTCCGGGTCGTGCTTGTTGAAGCGGACGGTGAGCAGGGCGCCGATGGGCGTGGAAATTTTTTCCTCGCCGACGTAGCGGTAACGGTATTGCGTCAGCGCCCGGCCGTTGGTCATATAAAAACGCAGCGTCCGGTTGTATTGGGGCAAAAACATGAACTGGTACATCATGCTCAGCCGGTCCTGGGCGCCGGCGGGGAGCGCGGCGGTTTCCGTCTTGCCGTCGTATTTCATGGTGAGCCGGTGTTTTTTCCAGTCGAAGTCGGCGAAACTCGTTTTAGCGGCGTCGTCGCTGCGCTGGTGTTCGAAATGCAGCGGTTGCAGACCGCTGCGGGTGACGTTGCCCCGGCTTTGCAGGTGGATGACGCCCTTGGCGAAGTAGGCGAAAACGCCGACCGCCCGCGTTACGCTGTTAATCCGATACGCATGGCCGTGGCGCTCGAAATTTTCGGTGACGTCGCCCACATGCTGGCGGTTATTCAACATGGCGTACTCGGCGTGAATGCGGCTAGGGGCGGCGTAGGCCGCCGGGGCGAGCAGTAGCGCCAGCAGCAGGGCGGCGGCCGGCTGAGGCCGCCATGACGCGCGGCGGGCGCGCTCGTGATGAATGACATTCATTGTATCTCCCAGGGCGATAATAATGCGGGAAGGACGGCTGTGGCGCCGGGTACGGTCACGCCGCCGTCAGGCGCAATGGATAGCCGGTCTTCGGCAAACCAGCGGATGGCTTGCGGATAAATAATATGTTCTTGGGCCAGTACGCGCGACGCCAGCGTTTCCGGGGTGTCGTCCGGCAGCACCGGCACCGCGGCCTGGACGATCACCGGTCCATGGTCTAGCCGGGGCGTGACGAAATGCGCCGTGCAACCGTGGATTTTAACCCCCTCGGCCAATGCCCGCCGGTGGGTGTCGAGGCCGGGAAAGGCGGGTAGCAGCGACGGATGGATGTTTATCATGCGCGCCGGGTAGCGCTGCACGAAGCCGTCGGTCAGGATGCGCAGGAATCCCGCCAGCACGATTAAATCGGGCGTGAAATGGTCGATGCGCGCCGCCAGGGCGTCGTCGAACGCCTCGCGGCTGGAAAAGCCGCGGTGATCGACCGCTTCGGCAACGACGCCGCGGCGGCGGGCGGTCTCCAATCCGGCGGCGGCGGGATTGCTGCTAATGACGGCGGCGATTTCCACCGGCAGCGCGGCGTCCAGGATAGCGCGCAAGTTGCTGCCGCGCCCGGAGATCAGCACCACGATTTTCTTCACACCACGACCGTTCGCGGCTGTCCCTCGGCGCGGGGACGGATCGTGCCGATGCGCCACACCGTCTCGCCGGCGTCGCGCAGCAGCGCCATGGCCTCCTCGGCGTGTTCGTCGGCGACGATGATCGCCATGCCGACGCCGCAGTTAAAGGTGCGGTGCATTTCTTCCTCCGCCACGTTGCCCGCTTGTTGCAGCCAGGAAAACAGCGGCGGCATATCCCAGGATTGCTTGTCCAGCACGGCGGCGGCTTCCGCCGGCAGCGCGCGAGGGATGTTTTCCAGCAGGCCGCCGCCGGTGATATGCGCCATGCCCTTGACCGGCAGCCGGGCGATCAACGCCATTAGCGGCTTAGCATAAATGCGCGTGGGGGCGAGCACTGCGTCGGCCAGGGGGCGGCCGTGGAAATCGGCGGCTAAATCGGCGCCGCTCCGTTCGATAATTTGACGAATCAACGAATAGCCGTTCGCGTGCGCCCCGCTGGACGCCAGTCCCAGCACCGTATCGCCGGCGCGGACGGTGTCGCCGCTAATGATCCGCTCTTTCTCGACAACGCCGACCGCGAAGCCGGCGAGATCGTATTCCCCGAGCGGGTACATACCCGGCATCTCCGCGGTTTCGCCGCCGATCAAGGCGCAGCCCGCTTGTTCGCAACCGGCGGCAATGCCTTGGACGACGGCGGTGGCGGTCGTGACGTCGAGTTGGCCGCAAGCGAAGTAATCGAGAAAAAATAACGGTTCCGCGCCTTGCACCAGAATATCGTTGACGCTCATCGCCACCAAATCGATCCCCACGGTGTCGTGTCGGTTTAGCATGAACGCCAGCTTGAGCTTGGTGCCGACGCCATCGGCGCCGGACACCAGCACCGGCTGGCGATATTTCTGGGAAATCTCGAATAATGCGCCGAAGCCGCCGAGACCGGTCAATACTTCGGGGCGTAGGGTTTTGGCGGCGAATGGCCGGATATTTTTTACCAGTTGCTCGCCGGCGTCGATGTCCACGCCGGCA
>DOVS01000250.1 GCA_003519965.1 Betaproteobacteria bacterium | reverse complement strand
TTGTGGGTTTCCACTTTCATCAGGATATGGGTCAAGCTACGTATATGATGGTACGCTCCCTCGTCCGGCGCGGGGAAAAAGCGCTCGACCTCGACGCCCTCGATCACCGAGGAATTATCCGAATAGGCCACCACTGTTCCCTGGGGCGATTTTTCATGGGTAGTGCGAATCATGCCGAACAGGGAGTAAGGTTGCGGTTCCCCGTCGATGACCCAATCCGCGTTGAAAATTTTGTGGCGGCAATGCTCCGAATTGGCTTGGGCGAACATCATGAGCTCGACATCGCTAGGATTGCGGCCCATTTGGATAAAATTTTCCACCAAATAATCGATTTCGTCCGGGGACAACGCCAGTCCCATCGCCTGGTTCGCTCGCACCAAGGCGTCCTTGCCCCCTTCGATGACGTCCACGATAGCCAGCGGCTGAGGCTGGACACGATGGAACAGCGCGCGCGCCGCGTCAAAGTCGGCCAGCGCCGTCTCGGTCATGCGGTCGTACAGCAACGGAAGCAACCGCGCCTTCTCCTCCGACGCAAGGGGAGTAGCGTCCGTCTTCTCAAGAAAATAAGCGATACCGCGTTCGATACGCTCGACATCGTCCAGCCCGCAGTGATGGGCGATATCCGTCGCTTTCGACGACCACGGGGAAATCGTGCCGAGACGAGGCGCCACTAATATCAACTCGCCGCTTGCCGCCGCCGCGCCCGCCGCCGCGCCGTAAGTTAAAATCCGCTCGAGCGTTTGGTGTGCGTCCATCGGCAAAGCGCGGCGAATTTCGGCAAAATGCCAATATTCCGCCAAGAGGCGGGAAACACCGGGAACCTCGGCGCGCAGCCGCGCGTGCAGTTTTTCGAGGCGGAAAGGGGAAAGCGCGGGACGGCCCCGCAAAGCGATGAATCCTGACATGAATATTCGGGCAGGCGAAAAAGCGAATCATACCCTAAAACCCCCCTGGATTGGAGGATGGCGACCCGCCTGCCTTGCACCTTTCCATCGCTGCCGGTATAACAGGCTAACGCGCCCTGCGGCTATTCGTTTGGCCGTAGCCGCCGCCTAACGCGCCTGTTTTGCGCCAACGGTCGCCGGGAGCGTCCGCTAACTCACTTACAACCGAGGTATTTCATGACCACTCCCGTTAGTTCCGAGCTGGGTCAGTTTATCCCGCTCCATTACCACTACAATATGCTCAACGACCGAGCGCGCATGGAAGGCTTCCGTGCAGCGTTGGACTATGTCGTGCGTCCCGGCGCCAAGGTCTTGGAACTCGGGGGGGGTACGGGTGTTCTTTCGTTCTTCGCGGCGCGGCACGCCGCCAAGGTCTGGTGCGTGGAAAAAAACCCAGCACTGGCGCAAGAAGCGCGACGCATCTTAGACCTCAATCCCCACGGCGACAAAATCGATGTCGTACTCGCCGACGCATTTGATTACCTTCCCCCAGAGCCGGTCGATGTCGTTATTTGCGAGATGATCCACGTGGCGATGCTGCGCGAGAAGCAAATCCCGGTGATCGCCGCTTTCAAGGAACGTTACCTCCAGCGATTCGGGCCGCCATTGCCGGTGTTCGTTCCAGAGGCATTGGTTCAGGCCTTTCAGCCGATTCAGCACCCTTTCACCTTCAGTGGTTATTTCGCACCGACGATCCTATTTCAAGACCCGGAAGCAACGCACGACGATACCGCACCCTTGAGCGCGCCAATCGTTTATCAAACGTTGGCGTATGATGAAACGCTGCCCGCTCGCTGTGAATGGCGAGGAACATTAACCTTCGATCGCGCTGGCGACTTCAACGCCTTGCGTTTCATTACCAAGAACGTTCTCGCGGTGTTGCCCGATGAAGGGCGCACCATCGATTGGTTCAACCAATATTTAATCGTCCCGCTCGCGCAGCCGATAACGATTGGAACGGACTGCCAGTTACCGCTCGCCTTTTCTTATCGCCCGGGAGATCCTCTGGAGGCGTTGCGCCCGGTCATCGGCGAAGCGTAAGCCGCCAAAACGCAAAAACCGGAGCGGCGCTCCGGTTTTTTCTCGCGCGTCGACTCGCGCCATTTCACGGAAAAGCCAACAGCTTTTATTTTTCTTCTTTCTTCCGCTCTGGCTGCTGATGCCATTTTTCCAAACATTCGAGGCCGCAAAAATGATGCACATAATCCTCCACCTCCATCGTCGCGACGGCGGACGCCGGCACCTCGCTTAAGCACAGCTCGCAAGACACCACTTCACACACCTCAACGTCATCGCACGGCAAGATTTTGGCGCCGTCAGGCCCCGTTTTGATCTTTTCCATCGTTTTGCCTCCACAACAAATTACATTTAAGCTTAACTAGAATTATAGACTACCATCGCACACGAGCAGCTCCCATGACGCCAATTATCTCAACCGCGCCGCCGTATCCCGTATATCTCAGCCGGGAGATTCGCGCGATCGAGCGACAAGCCGCCGGACAACGGCTGATGGAGCGCGCCGGTCAAGCGATCGCGGAACTGGCGCAGCAATGGCTGGACAACGGCGACAAACTATTAATCATCGCGGGACCCGGCAATAATGGGGGGGACGCCTTAGTTGCCGCCCGCTGCCTAAAGGCGGAATGGTATACCGTTAGCGTCGTATTCACCGGAGACCCCGCGCAGCTTTCGATGGACGCCGCCGGGGCCTTAACGCAATGGCAAGCATCTGGCGGACAGTTACTGACGGAAATTCCGGCGAATACCTCCTGGGGATTAATTATCGACGGTTTATTCGGTATCGGCCTGGAGCGCGATCTTAGCGGCCGCTACGCCGGTCTGGTCGCACAAATTAACAGCCTAGGCGCACCCATCCTCTCCATCGACATACCCAGCGGACTATGCAGCGACACGGGCCGAGTCAGGGGCGTCGCCGTCAAAGCCGCCGCCACTTTGACGTTCATTGGACTCAAACCGGGGTTGCTCACGCTCGACGGGCCGGATTACCGCGGCGAGCTCCGTCTTGAGCCGCTCGGAATCGATCCCCAGCAATCGCCCCCCGGCGCCGGCCGTTTACTAACGCGTCCCGCCGTCGCCGGCTTACTCCCTCGCCGGGCGGCCAATACCCACAAAGGACGATTCGGCAGCGTCGGTGTTCTTGGCGGCGCCGAATCGATGACCGGCGCTGCGCTGCTGGCGGGGCGCGCCGCGCTAAAATGCGGCGCGGGAAAAGTGGTCCTCGGTTTATTAGCCGCCAACGCCCCCGGCGAAGACTTAATTCAGCCGGAACTCATGCTATACCCGCCACAGGCGTTGATCCATCTCTCCGATCTCAGTTGCCTGGTGATCGGACCTGGGCTAGGACAGTCTGAATTAGCGCTACGGCTGCTGGAGGGCCGGTTGGAATCCAGCATCCCCTTGGTGCTGGATGCGGACGCCCTAAACCTGGTCGCACAATTCCCCATGCTGCAAGAGGGATTACGCCGGCGCCGGCGCACCATTCTCACCCCCCATCCCGCGGAGGCGGCGCGCTTGTTAGGAGTCGCAACCGCCGATGTGCAACAGGCGCGCATCGAATCCGCGCTGACGCTGGCGAAAAGCCTAGAAGCAACCGTTGTTTTGAAGGGGGCCGGTAGCGTGTGCGCCCTACCGGACGGACGTTGGCGCATTAACACCAGCGGTAATCCCGGGATGAGCGGCGCGGGAATGGGAGATGTCTTAGCAGGCATGATTGGCGCCTTACTCGCCCAAGGCCTGGATACGGAACAGGCGACTCTGCTTGCCGTCTTCCTCCATGGCGCGGCGGCCGACCGGCTAGTGGCGCAAGGAAACGGCCCCGTCGGTCTCACTGCGGGAGAAGTGATCGACGCCGCCCGCGCCCTGCTTAATCAATGGACCGACTATCCCGGCGCTTGTTAAAGCGAATAGGTATACGGCGAAGATCGCTCGTTAACAAAAACGAAACATGACACGCGGGGCCCCGCCCGTCGACTAAAGCCCGGCGAAGGGGCGAAACACCGTCCCTCGCTACGATGGCCAATGCACCCTTCCCCGGCAACCCGTCTAGCGGCGGCGGTAAACGCCCATCAATTCACCTTCGGCGAGAATATGGCCCTGCATCTCCTGAAGCAGTTGCGCATTCGTCGCACCGGCGGGAAGCGCGAGCGGCGCATCCAGCGCATAAACCTTGAAAAAATAACGGTGCGTGCCGCTGGGCGGGCATGGACCGCCATAGTCCCGCCGTCCCCAGCTATTCGTCCCATGGCGGCTGCCGTCCGCGAGCACCGCGGTTTGTGGAATCGCTTCCGGCAAACCGGACGCCGATGCAGGAATATCGAACAATAGCCAATGCACCCAAACGCCCATAGGCGCATCGGGGTCGTCGACAATCAATGTGAAACTACGGGTATTGGCGGGTGCGCCGCTCCATGACAGTGGAGGAGAAATATCTTGACCGTCGCAGGTATACTTCGGCGGAATCGGCGCGTTTTGCGTAAATACGGGACTCGTCACCACTAGCGTCATCGGAGAAACTCCTTTAGCCGAAGTATTAAAATCCGCCGGCGGCGCAACGCCCACGGCCGCGTACCCGCTCCCTGCCGTGCAAAGCATGGCGAGACTCAGCCAGATAACGGCTCTCATCGCGCCTCTAAACAG
>DOVS01000168.1:2027-5472 GCA_003519965.1 Betaproteobacteria bacterium | reverse complement strand
GGCGAATGTGTTGGACGCCGTCGGGTATTGCGTGACGCGGGAGTTTTACGTCAACGACGCCGGGCGGCAGATGGATATTCTGGCGTTGTCCACTTGGCTGCGCTACTTGGCGTTGCATCGTCTCGTCTTGCCGTTCCCCGACAACGGTTATCAGGGCGAATACGTGCGGGAAATGGCGCGCGCCATTCAAGCCAGCCACGGCGACCGTTTCGTCCGCCCGCCCACGGCGGCGATGCAGGCAACACCAGAGGAAGACGCCGCGGAGTCCCATCTCGACCGCTTGATCGCCGACGCTAAGACCTTGCTGGGCGAAGATTACGTTTATCTTCACGATGTTGCGCTCACCGAACAATTAGGCGACTGCCGTCACGATTTGACGGAGTTCGGCGTCGTTTTCGACCATTGGTTTTCGGAAAAAACCCTGCACGATAGCGACTTGATCGCACGCACCGTGGCGCAATTGGACGCCTATGGCCATATCTATCGGCAAGACGGGGCCGCTTGGTTTCGCGCCTCCGCCTTTGGCGACGAAAAAGACCGCGTGGTGCAGCGGGAAAATGGGCAATATACGTATTTCGCGTCGGATATTGCGTATCATGTGAATAAATACACGCGCGGTTTCGATCAAATCATCAATGTCTGGGGCGCCGACCATCACGGTTACGTTAGCCGGGTTAAGGGCGCATTGGATGCGTTGCGGCTGGACAGCGGTAAACTCGTCATCGCCTTGGTCCAATTCGCGGTGCTATACCGTGGCGGTGTGAAGGCGCCGATGTCGACGCGGTCCGGCGAGTTCGTCACCTTGCGCCAGTTGCGCGACGAAGTCGGCAACGACGCGGCGCGCTTTTTTTATGTATTGCGCAAAAGCGACCAGCATTTGGATTTCGATCTCGATTTGGCGAAATCCCAGAGCAGCGACAATCCCGTCTATTATATCCAATACGCCCACGCCCGGATTTGCAGTGTGTTCGCGCAGTGGGGCGGCGCGGTCGATGATCTCGCCAGCGCCGGCCTGACGCCCTTGGTCAGCGATTACGAGCTCGCGTTGCTGCAACGTCTGGGAGAATATCCCGATGTGGTGGAAAGCGCCGCCGGGGAACGTTCCCCCCATTTAATTGCCTATTATCTCAAGGAATTGGCTGCCGAGCTGCATACCTATTACAATGCAGAGCATTTCTTGGTGGCCGACGAAGCGGTCAAGTTGGCGCGCCTGGCGCTGATTGCGGCGGTCCGTCAGGTCCTCGCTAATGGTTTGGCGCTGCTTGGCGTGAGCAGTCCAGAGAAAATGTAGGTTTTCCATGAGCCGCGATTACAAGTCGTCACTAAAACGGCCGCCGCAAAAAAACGGCAACCCGATGCTGATCGGGATTATTATCGGGCTATTCATCGGCTTGGCGATTTCTCTCGGCGCGGCGTTGATTATCACGTCATGGCCGTCGCCGTTCGTTAATCATTCGCATTCCGCCAAATCCACGGCGGCTAAGCCGCAACCGGCGCCGATGAACGCCGCGCACAATAAGAGTCCGGCGCCTCAGGAACCGCCCAAGCCGCACTTCGATTTTTATACGATTCTGCCGGGGACGGAAGCGCCGGCAACCGACCAAGAGGTCAAACAGGCGGCCCAGCAGGCGAATCGGCGCAACGCGCAGGAGCGCTATTTTCTCCAGGTGGGTTCTTTTCCCGCCGAGACCGACGCCGACAACCTAAAAGCCAAGCTGGCGCTTCTCGGCGTGGAGGCGGTCATCCAGAGCGCCACGCTTCCCGGAAAGGGTGTTTGGCACCGAGTGCGCATCGGTCCGCTCACCGGTCTTCAGGAGTTAAACCGGACCCGCGCTATTCTCGCGCAAAATCATCTGCCGTCCTCGCTGATAAAAATCCGGGAGGCCGGCCCACCCCAGCAGCCGTAGGCGACTATCGATCCCTTTAGGAGGAAGCCCATGAAGAATATCCCGTTGGTCTCGCGTTTCATTGTGCTTTGTTTAAGCTGTCTGGCGTTGCTCGCACCGCTTGCCGCCCGCGCCGACAAGCCGCAGCTTTTTCAGGATTATGTGCCGTTGAACCAGCCTCAGCCCACCAGCAGCGGCAAGCGCGTCGAGGTGATTGAATTTTTCTGGTATGGCTGCCCCCATTGCTTTCACTTGGAGCCGGCGCTCAACCAGTGGCTGAAAAAGCTGCCCAAGGATGTCGCATTCCGCCGCGTTCCCGCCTTGGCCAATCCCGGCTGGCTGCCGCTGGCAAAGGCTTACTATGCGCTGGCCGCGCTTAATTTGTTGCCGAGGTTGAACGATAAATTGTTCGATGCGATTCACGTCACCCATGAAGTGACCGGGGAAGCGTCTTTGTTCGACTGGGTGGCGCGGCAAGGCGTCAGCCGCCGGCAATTTGTCGAAGCCTATCGTTCGTTCACCATTCAGAACGAGGTGCTGCACGCCAAGGAAATGACCCAGGCTTATGGTATCGACGGCGTGCCGACGCTGGTCGTGGACGGTAAATACACGACGTCGCCCGCGATGACCGGCAGCTATCCCCGGCTCTTCGCCACCCTCGATTACTTGATCGGAATCAGCCGCCAAGCGCGCCTTGCCGGCAAGCATTGACGCCGCCCCCGCCGATGGCCATTTCACTCATCTTTATCGACGACCACCCGTTATTTCGCAAGGGCTTGATGCATTTGCTGCAAGATCACCCGGAATTTCGGGCGGTCGGCCAGTTCGCCGATCTCGCCAGCGCGCGCGACTGGCTGGCGCAGGGCGGGCGCGCCGACATCGCGTTATTGGACCGCACCCTAGGCGAAACCGACGGTATGGATTTGATTCCCGATCTGAAGGCGCAAGGCATTAAAGTCATTATGCTGACCGTTGCCGAGGAAGATTACGAAATTCGCATCGCCATCGAGCGAGGGGTCGATGGCTACGTGCTGAAATCCAGCGAGCCGGAGCATATTTTGCGGGCGATTCACGCCGTTCATCAAGGCAACACCATGTTGCCCGCCGGCGTGCTTCAGAAAATCACCCGCGGCGAGTTTGGCCAGGGTGTTTTTGATAAATTATCCCAGCGGGAGTTTGAGATCGTCACCTATGTCGCCCGCGGCTTGACCAACCGGGCCATCGGCGAGGCGCTGGGCTTGGCGGAAAACACCGTGCGTAATCACTTGCGCAATATCCTCGATAAGCTTGGGTTGGAAAATCGGGTTCAAGTCGCCACGCTGGCGCTGGCGGAAGGGGCGGTTAAAAAAGACCGCTAGCCCCTGGTTGTTTTGTCCTGGTCTTTAGTCAATAAAGACTAGCCGCCGCCGGTTTTTCTGTTACAATCGATTGTGCAAGAGTGATGCATGTTTCTGTTCAAATTTAAGCCCCAGCCATGGGGCTTTTTTTTTTCGTCGCGGTTAGCTAGATTGCGCGCGCGAACGCTGGCGCGCTTCATCCACGTACACCGCAAGCGGCTG
>DOVS01000168.1:0-2009 GCA_003519965.1 Betaproteobacteria bacterium | reverse complement strand
CGAGACCACTCCCGCGCCGGGGAAGCGCCGCGCTGCCGAGGGGCGGTGCGCATTTTCCAGCAAAGACCGCCGCATCATGGCGTCCGCCGTTCCCAGGGCGAGAAATCCCTGTATCCTAATGGCCATCTTTCTCCGCGCGAATAGGCAATGATTATGGACACCACCCCGGTTAGCCGCTATCTCACCGAACTTCAGCTGATGTTGGTCCAGCGCCTGGAGCAAATGGACGGCGGGGGTTTTCGCCGTGATCGCTGGTCGCGCCCTCAGGGCGGCGGACTCAGTTGCGTGCTCGAAAACGGGCGCATGTTGGAGCGCGGCGGCGTTAACTTTTCTCATATCCAGGGGGATGCGCTTCCCCCGGCCGCTAGCAGCGCACACCCGGAATTAGCGGGGCGCCGGTTCGAGGCGCTCGGTTTGTCCTTGGTTTTGCATCCGCGCAACCCCTATGCGCCTATCAGCCATATGAACGTGCGTTGCTTCGCCGCCGATGGGGAAAGCGGGGCATGGTGGTTCGGCGGCGGCATGGATCTTACCCCCGTTTATGGTTTTCGGGAGGATGTGGTGCATTTCCACCAAGTTTGCCACGATGCGCTGGCGCCTTTCGGCGCGGGATATTACCCGCGCTTTAAACAATGGTGCGATGACTATTTCCTCCTTAAGCACCGCAACGAGCCGCGCGGCGCCGGCGGTATTTTCTTCGACGATTTGCATGACGTGTCCGTCGATTTCAGCTTTGCCATCGCCCGCAGTGTGGGCGATGGTTTCCTGCCGGCCGTTCTGCCGCTGCTGGAACGGCGCAAGGATACGCCTTATGGCGAGCGGGAGCGGGATTTTCAGGCGTACCGGCGGGGGCGTTACGTGGAATTTAATCTGTTGCATGACCGGGGCACCCTATTCGGGCTGCAATCCGGCGGGCGGACGGAATCGATTTTGATGTCGCTGCCGCCGCGCGCCGCATGGCGTTACGATTGGCAGCCTCTGCCGGGTACGCCGGAAGCGAGTCTCGCGCGGGAATTCCTGGTGCGCCGCGATTGGCTGGCGGTGGAGACGGAAACCCATTCGCCATTGACATAGCGCGCGTGCCGCCGTTATCCGACTGACCAAAAAAAAGCCAGCCTAAGATGCGGCTGGCCTTGATGCGAAAACAATGATCGCATGCTTATTTAAGCGCTAGAATCCAATCGACCAATTTCTTGGCGTCTGCTTTGCTCAGATTAGGATGGGCCGGCATGGGAATCGGTCCCCACACGCCGGAGCCGCCCTTGATGATCTTGTTCACCAGCTCGGCTTCCGCGCCTTTTTTCCCGTGGTATTTCTTAGCGACATTTTTATAAGCCGGGCCGACGATCTTGTTATCGACGCTATGGCACGCCAGACAACCGTGGCTTTGCGCCAATGCGGATTCGTTGGCGGCGCTCGCCTGACCTGCCGCCAGCAGCAATGCAGCAGCAGCGGCCATACCCCATACGACTGATTTCATATCCTTAACTCCTTCGTTCGATTAATTGTATTCGTCAACCCCCTCCGAGTTGAAGAATAACTTATATAACTTTAATCGCTTTACTTGCTTTCTGCAATGACGCCAGCTCGGCGATTGCCGGTAGGCAATGACCGCCTTGGCACACCCATCCGTTGACCGCCTCGCTTTCCGGCTTGGCGAGGCTGGCGGGTAAGGCGGCGGCGCCATTGGGGTGCGCGATCACCAGCGTATGGGGCGAATAGCCGTCGTGCAACGCGGTGCTCCATTGCGCCACGTCCCTGGCGGCGCCCCGCAAGACTACGATGGAGGGCGGCGTCAGCCATTCTTCCAGGGCGGCGAGGAGGGTAAGGCTCCCCGCGGGTTGCTGGCGCGTCATCGAGAAAAATAATTTCAAGGCGCGTTCCGCCGCGTCGAGATAGCGCGATTCTCCGAGTAAATGGCCCAGGCGCTGCAATGCGAACGCCGCCACGCCATTGCCCGAGGGGGTTGCATTGTCCTGGCCGGGCTTGGGGCGGTAGAGTAGTGTTTC
>DOVS01000268.1 GCA_003519965.1 Betaproteobacteria bacterium | reverse complement strand
CGCGCGCCCGGCGGGACAAGATAACGCGGCATGGCGGCGTATCGGCAACGAAATCCAAATGCTGCTCCACGCCCACCCAGTCAACGCGGCGCGCGAAGCCCGCGGCGAACCCGTATTAAATAATCTTTGGCTATGGGGCGGCGGCGTTCTGCCGGGCGGCCTCCACCGTCCGTTCCAGTCGATCGCCGCGGACGACCCCCTCGCCCACGGATTAGCGCTGGCCAGCGGCGTCCCGTGCGGCGCCGTCCCGGAAGACGCCGGCCGCTGGCTAGCCGCCGCCGGCCCGGCCAATGCCGCCTTAGCGGTATTAACCGGTTTAATCGATTGCCGCCGCCAACAAGACCTTTCAGGCTGGCGCGCCGAAATCGCGCGTCTGGAACAGCATTGGTTCGCGCCGCTGACGCGCGCGCTACAACGCGGCGCGCTACGTCGACTCACGCTACACGCGCCGGGAGCCGCCGCCATCCACCATTTCACCTTGCGCCGGCGCGACGGATGGAAAATAGGGCGCCGCGCCGCGGCGATCGATTAAGCGCCGTTATCCAACAACGGCGGCCCGTTCCATGCCGCGTCCCGTGCGGCGAAGCGAATCAGCAATTGAAGCCGCGTCACGCCCCGGAACGTATTCAAACTCAGCCGATAAACGCAGCGGATTCGATCTCCTTCCGCCACGGGCATAGGCGAATCGGCGGCGTCCAACGCCCGGAACCAAATCGCCTTATGCACGCTCCCCGCATTACTCAGCTCCATCGCCAAATGCACGCCATCCGCCCCCACCACGCGCAGGGACTCCACCCGGAAACCGCCATCGAACACCGGTGGATCGAACTCCCGCCCAAACGGCTGCAACTGTTCCAGCTCCAAAAAAGTCTCCCGGGAAATCGCCGCCGGCGGCAACGCGCCATCGGTAAACACAACCGGCCCAACGGCCTCGTCATCCAACCAATTGCGCACCGCCGCCTCGACACTTGTTTGCAAAAGCGGCAATTTTTCCGCGGAAAGCGTTAACCCGGGCGCGCCGCGATGACCGCCGAATTTAATAAATAATCCAGGATGTGCATCCGCCGCGCGCTGGAGCGCGTCGCGCACGTGCAGTCCGGGAACGCCGCGCGCCGATCCCGTTAGTTGCGCCGGCTCCAGCGCCGGGCATAAGACCACCGCGGGCCGGCCAAACGCCTCCGCCAACCGGGACGCGACAATACCTTGAACGCCGGAATGGCCATCCGCCAAATAAACCACCAAGGAAACGCGCCCCATCGCCGCTTGCCGCGCCGCCTCTTCCTTGGCGGCCTCCACCATGGTGCGCTCGATTTGCCTACGCGCCTGGTTGTCCTGCTCCAGCATTAGCAAATATTCAAGCGCCTCCCGATCGGTTTTCGCCAGCAAAAACCGGAGCGCGGCATAGGGGTCGGATAAGCGGCTCCTGGCGTTAATCCGCGGCGCTAACTGAAAACCAAGAAAATCCGCCGACAGCGGTGTGTCTTCCTGCTCCGTCAGCGTCCGAATCGCGCGCCAGCAAGGACGGCTGGAACGGTTCATCAATTGCAGACCGGCGCCGACCACCGCCCGGTTCACCGCTGTGTCAATACCCACACAATCCGCGACCGTGCCCAAGCCGACATAATCCAGCACGTCGATCAGTTTTGGCGCGTCTGGCGGCAAATACCCCCCGGCGACCAACTGCGCGCGCACCAGCGACATCAATAACCAAGCCACCATACAGCCGGCAATGGTGTCATCGGGATAGCTGCAACCCGTTTGAGCGGGATTCACCACGGCGTAGGCGGATAGTGGCGGGCCATCCGGCGGCAGAACATGATGATCGGTCACCACCCCATCGATCCCCGCTTGCTTTAGGCGCGCAAGCCGCGGCTCGTCGGAAGAACCGCAATCGGCGGTAATCACCAATGACGGCTGCGGCGACTGCGCCAAAATCCGCGCCGCCAAGCGGTCGCTCACGCCGTAGCCGTCCTGCATGCGATGGCCGATAAAACTATCCACCCGCGTTGCGGGAACGCCGAAATACTCCGTTAACGCCCGATAAATCACGGCATGGGAGGTGACACCGTCGGTGTCGTAATCCGTTGCAATCCCGATGCGCTCCCCGCCCGCGACGGCGGCGGCAATGCGCCGCGCCGCGCGCTCGGCGTCTTTCAGCCGCTCGGGATGGGGAATATATTGTAAGCGCGGGCGAATAATTTTTTCGAGGCCATTCGCGCCGCCGGACAAACGGCAAGCAAGAACATGCGCCGCTAGCGGCGGCAACCCCTTTTCCAGCGCCGACTGGTAAACCGCCGCGTCACGAGTGCGGCGTTTTACCCGCATACAAAATAAAAATGTTTATACATCAAATTCTTATATCAAAATATCCCATAGCGCATGGCGCGGAACGTTGACTCCCACGCCACTGAACCGCCAAGCGCTTCATCCTATTGTCATCAACAAGTGTAATGATCGGGGAATTCTTGTCATACTTAGCGTTCTAACTTGTATTCTGTCGGAAATCGCGAATCGCCTTACTGCAAAGTTGGCGAATGCGCGATCATCTGCTAGATTCAGAGTATACGCGGGAAACACGCATATGGATGAGAGAAGCGAATCTCTCGATGCATCCGCTAGGAAAGCCGCTTTAACGTCCACGGCGAGCGGCGCAGTGATCGGAGTACGTAGTGAATTATCCTGAACGATCGGCTTTAGCCCATGCGCCGAAGCCACACCGCCGTCTAATGTCGCTGTCGTGATGCGTACTCAACAGTTTACCCATCTCGGCAAACGGGATTTGGTTTTCCTGCTGGAAATTACCAACCGCTCCCTATCCATTCGCACGGAACAGGAATTCCGCGAGCTAATGCTCAGCTTGGAGCATATCCTACCGCTGGAAGGCGTAGTCACCGGATTATCCAAACTAAGCCCAGGAAAAATGCCGGGAGAAGAAACAAGAATTATCAACATCAGCTATCCACCAGAATGGCTGAATCTCTACCTGGAAAATCGTTATCTCGCCATCGATCCCATCGTCCGCAATCATGTCGGCCAGTTCAAACCGCAAATTTGGTCGCAAACATTTAAAACGCTGACCTCCCTCAAAGAAAAGAAATTCTTCGCCCAAGCTAAAGCATTTAATCTTGATGAAGGATTAACTGTAGGCCAACCATGCCGCCATACCTCGATAGCGAGCCTATTCTCCTTTCAAGGCCGCCAAATTGTCAGCCATCCCCGCCATGTGGCAATACTTAAGTATTTAACGCCTTTCTTACACGACTCGCTGATGGTGCTTTCATCGGCTCCCGCTCCCTCCCAAATTACCCACTAACCGGGATGGAAAATCAGTAAATCTCTAACACGGGAGTATCTTTAAAGTGGCCTCGCAACCATTAACTTCGAAGACAAAGGCTGGACCTGCGCCGCCGTATAGCGATATAGATACGCCGACTCGACTAGCGAATCTTGGCAAACGCGATTTAGTTTTCCTGCTGGAAACCGCCAACCGCTCTCTTTCCATTCGCACGGAACAGGAATTCCGCGAGCTGGTATTGGGATTACAGCAAATCTTGCCAATGGAAGGGGTCATCAGTGTAATGTCCAGGCTAACCCCAGGCAGCGATCCCGAGAAGGCGGCGCATATTGTGAATCTTGGCTATTCCGATGAATGGTTAAAGCTTTACTTCGATAATCAGTATGCCGCCATCGATCCCATCGTTCGCAATCACATCGGACGATTCAAACCGCAAATTTGGTCACAAACATTCAAAAAAGCCACCACTCCAGACGAAAAAGCATTCGTTGCGCAAGCTAGAGAGTTTAATTTGGATGAAGGATTAACCTTAGGCCATGCGTGCCGCCGTACCTCGATTGCCAGCCTGCTTTCCTTTCAAGGCCGCCAAATCGCCAGCCACCC
>DOVS01000082.1 GCA_003519965.1 Betaproteobacteria bacterium | reverse complement strand
CCCGCTGATTGCTGCCCTGCGGCGCGCGCACCCGGATCACTCGCCCGTCCACCGCGTTGGCGGTGCCATCGCCGTACACTTGATTGATCGCCTCTACCACCCGGTTGACGGTGGTAAAGTCCGTGGTGTTCAACTCGAAATTGACGAAATCTCCTTGCCCCAGCGTCGTGGGCACGGCGCGTTCTACCGTCGCGCCGCCGGAAATCAAGCCGACGCTCAGTTGATTCACCTGGGTGCTCGCACCCCCCGCCGCCGCGCCGGCGCCGGCAACCACCAGATTCCCTTGGGCAATGGCGTAAACTTGGCCGTTCGCCCCGCGCAGGGGCGTCATTAACAACGTTCCGCCGCGCAAACTCTTGGCGTTGCCGATAGAGGAAACTGTCACGTCGATCGTCTGGCCGGGACGGGCGAAAGGCGGCAACGATGCGGTCACGGTAACCGCCGCCACGTTCTTCAATTGCAAATTGGTTCCCGCCGGCAAGGTAACGCCCAGGCGGCTCAACATACTGATGATGCTTTGCACGGTAAACGGCGTCTGCGTCGTCTGATCGCCATTGCCATCCAAGCCCACCACCAAGCCATAACCGAGCAACTGGTTGTTCCTGACCCCTTGGATCGACACCAGATCCTTAATACGGTCCGCGTGGACGGGCGACGCCGCCAACAAACTCGCGAGCACTAAAATCGGCCATTGTCCCAGTCTTTTTATCACGGTTTCCCCCAGCGCCCGGTTAGAAAGGCGCTACCGAGAGGAAGAAGCGCGCCAACATGCTCATAAACTGCGCCTTATCGATCGATTGATCGCCTTTGTATTCGACACGGGCGTCGGCGATTTGAGTAGAGTTAACGGTGTTGGACGCGGTAATCGTCGTGGGATTCACCACACCGGACAACCGCAAGTATTCGGTCTTATTACTAACCGCCACTTGTTTCTCGCCGCTGACCACCAGATTACCGTTGGGCAGCACTTCGGTGACCGTCACCGTGATTATTCCGGTAAATGCGCCGCTATTAGTGTCGCTGCCCTTGTCTACGGCCTTGTTAGCGGTCGCGGAGGTCAGCAGCGAGGTATTCGTCCCCGTATTGGCCGAGGAAGAGAAAATATTGGGATTCATGGTGAAACTGCTGCTGCCGCTATGGGTCTCGCTTTTATTGTTCTGCGAACTCGCGCTATCGTTTTCGCTAATTAACACCGTCAGGGTATCCCCCACATTGTGGGCGCGACGGTCTTCGAATAGCGCAACATGCGTATAGCCGGATTGATAAATGGCGCCGTTGCCCACCGGGGCGACGGGACGCGGCGCGGGACGCGCCGACATCGGCTGATGAACGTTGGTCGACGGCTCCGTGGCGCATCCCGCCAACGACAATACCGCGAACAATGTTGCCCCATACCATCCTAGATACCGCCGGCCTGTCATGCTGTTCCCCTTGCTGCGCCATCCATCGCTTCGCCCGCGCCCGGCTTAGAGTTGCGTCAAGCGCTGCAACATTTGGTCGGAAGTTTGGATGGCTTTAGAATTTAATTCGTAGGCGCGCTGCGCTTGAATCATGTTGACCAATTCCTCCGCCACATTGACGTTGGAGGTTTCCACATAACCCTGGCTGAGCAATCCGAGACCATTGGTTCCTGGGGTATTAGGCTGAGGCGCCCCGGAAGCGGCCGTTTCGTAATAGAGGTTCCCTCCCTTGCTCTGTAAGCCGGTGGGATTGATAAAACCGACCAATTGAATATTGCCGATCTGGGTCTGCTGTGGCGGATTGCCCGGCTGCAATACAGTGACGGTGCCGTCGTTGCCGATCGTCACGGTCAACGCATTCGCTGGAATCGTAATGGCGGGCTGCACCGCGTAACCGCTGGCGGTCACCAACGTCCCTTGAGAGTCCACCTGGAACGACCCGTCCCGGGTGTAGGCAGTCGTTCCATCCGGCGTCAGCACCTGGAAAAACCCCTTGCCGTTAATCGCCAAGTCCAATGGGTTGTCGGTGCGCTGCAAGTTACCCTGGGTGTGAATCCGTTCGACGGCTACGGGCCGGACGCCCGTGCCGATCTGAAGACCGGAAGGCAACTGGGTTTGCTGCGAAGACTGTGCGCCGGGCTGGCGCAAGGTTTGGTATAGCAAATCCTCGAACACCGCGCGCGAGCGCTTGAAGCCATTGGTGCTGACGTTCGCCAAATTATTGGAGATCACGTCGATATTGGTTTGCTGGGCGTCCAGGCCAGTTTTCGCGATCCATAAAGAACGTATCATCGTGCGCTTCCTAAATAGTTTACGCCAGCCGCATAATCTGGCTGGCTTGCTGGGAATTATTTTGCGCCGTTTGCAACAGTTGAACCTCCAGGTCGTATTGCCGGGCTTGCTCGATCATGCCGACCAGCGCCGTTACCGGGTCTACATTGCTGGTTTCCAACGCCCCTTGTACTAGGCCGACGTTAACGTCGGCAGGCGCCGTTGCGCCATCCTTAAGCCGGAATAAACCGTCGTCGCCGCGGACCAACTGGCTTTCCGGCGGATTAACCAGCTTGATGCGCCCCACCACCGCGATCGTATTGGGCTGCTGACCCGAGGGAATCGTGGAAATCGTCCCGTCGTGGGCAATGGTAATCGCCGCATCCGGGGGAACGGCAATAGGGCCGGCGCCGCCCACCACGTTCATCCCGTCGCGCGTCTGCAACAAGCCATTGGGACTGATTTTCAGACTGCCGTTGCGGGTGTACGCTTCCGTGCCGTCCGGCGCCCGCACCGCAATCCACCCCCGGCCCTGGATCGCCACATCCAAGTCGCGCCCCGTCTGGTGAACTGCACCAGGGCGAAAGTTCGACCCCACCGTGGAATCCACCACAAACGCCCGGGTCGGATTGCCCTCGCCGAACACCGGCAACGCCCGGAAGGCCGATACTTCGGCCCGGTAACCCGTGGTCGACGCATTCGCCAGATTGTGCGCCGTCACCGCCTGCCGGTTAAATGCATGCTCGGCGCCGCTCATGGCGATATAAATCAAACGGTCCATTGCACCCCTATGTTCCCCTTGCCAAACAGGCCAGGCGCACTGGCTGGCCTCATGTTGTTTCCCATATGAACCCGGACAAGCGCCGCCCCGTTACACGCCGCCCTTAGCGCAAGTTCACCAGCGTATTCAAGACTTGGTCCTGGGTTTTAATGGTTTGGGCGTTCGCCTGGTACACCCGCTGAGCGGTAATCATGTGCACGAGTTCCTGCGTCAGGTCAACGTTGGAATCCTCCACCGCACCGGACTGAATCGACCCGAACGATCCCGCTTGCGGCGTGCCATCCAGCGCCTGGCCGGAAGCGGCGGTTTCCACCCATTGGTTGTCGCCGCTGGGCAGCAGCCCTTGGGTATTGGGAAAATTCGATAAGCGCACGAAACCGAGGGTGTTCGACTTGCCGTTGGTGTAGCGCGCCAGCACCGCACCATTGGGTGAAATGCTGAAACCGCTCAATCGGCCGGAAGTATAACCGTCCTGGGTCGCGGCGCTGACCGTAAAGTTCGACCCATATTGCGTGGACTTGCTCAAGTCGACTGCAAACGCCTGTGGCGAGGCGGCGCCGTTGGTTTTTCCTAGGTCGGTGGCGACCTGATTAAGATCGACGCTCATCGTCGGCGCCGGCGTCAGCGCCGTGGCCACGCCGCCGGTAATGGTGTTGGTGCCCCCGTTCCAAGTGCCGCCGATGATATAGCCGTTAGTGGCCAAGGTGCCGCTGGTCGTAAACTGCAAGCCCACCGGTTCGCCCACCACGCCGCCGGTCATGGTGGAATTGTTGACCGAGGTTCCATCGACCGCTGTATACATCGCCCATAGATTGGCGGTCGTGGTTTTGCGGAAATAGAGCGTCATGGTATGGGGGTTGCCCAGCGAGTCGTACGTTTGGATCGACGTGGCGCTGTTGTAACTGGTGGGATCGGGAATAGGACTCGCCGGCGTGGAAACGAACGCCGTAGTCGGCGCCGTAGCGCGCGAATCCACGTTGAACGTCATATTAACGCCCTGCCCCGTGCCGGAACCGCCGGTAGCCTGGGGCGCGCTTTGGGCGTTGGGGTCGATACGCAAGTCGAGCGGGGTGCCGGTATCGGCCGCCGCCACCGTTTGGCCGGTCACCGGATCTTGAATGGTCGTGGTGCCGAAGCCGGTTAGCCGCCGCCCGCTGCTGTCGGTCACATAGCCGTTACTATCCAACTGGAATTGGCCGTTACGGGTATAGGTAATCGCGCCGTTTTGAGTCATGCGGAAAAACCCCTTGCCGTTGATCGCCATATCCAGCGGATTACTCGACACCGAGATATTGCCCTGCGTAAATTGCTGCACGATGGACGTCGTTCGCGTCCCTAGGCCAACCAAGCTGCCCGCCGCGCCGCTCAACGAAGCGGCGTATACATCGGCGAATTGCGCTTGGGATTGCTTGAATCCCACCGTGCTGGAGTTGGCGACATTATTGCCGATAACATCCAAATCCTTGGCGGCGGCGGTCAAGCCGCTTAATCCTTGTTGAAAAGACATGTTCGCCTCCTAATACTACAAAATTTGCTTAACGTCGGACATGGCGACCGTGCCCAAGCCAGCGACATTCAATACCGCACCGTTCGCACCTAGCGTCACGCTGCCCACCTGCCCCATCGCCAGCGGCGTCGGCTTGACGCTTTTACCTCCTTGGGTGGCGTCCACCTTGAAGGAATACACGCCATTGGCCGCCGTCGCGCCGCTGTCGGTTTTGCCATCCCACTGAAAAGCCAAACTACCCGCTTGCTGGCTTCCCAGGTCAACGCTGTGAATCACGTTGCCGGCGCTATCGAGAATACTGACCACGACTTTGTCCGCTGGCCCCGGCAAGTCGACGCCTGCCGTCGCCGCGCCATTTTGCAGCGTTAGCGTGCTGCCCGGCGCCAGCACATCATGGCCGATCACGCCTGCCGCCTGGAGCGCTTGACTGGAAGTGAACGCCGCCGCCATCGACTTCAATGTCGCATTTAACTGCGACACGCCGGTCACTGTACTGATTTGGGCCATTTGCGTGGTGACCTGCGCATTGTCCAGCGGATTCATCGGATCCTGGTTTTGCATTTGCGCCACCAGCAACTTAAGAAAACGGTCCTGCGCATCCGTCGAGGCAGTGCTTAGGGCGCCGCTCGCGTTCGCCGTGGCTTGCGCGCCCGTCGTGTTGGTTGCGTTCTGAATGGTCGTCATTTCACTCACCTCGCTTCAGCAATTAACCCTGTCCCAGGGATAGCGTTTTTAACAACAGCGTCTTAGCCGTATTCATCATATCTACGTCGTTCTGGTAAGAACGGGACGCCGAGATCATATTGGTCATTTCCTCGACCGGATTGACATTCGGCATCGCCACATAGCCTTTGGCGTTCGCTAAGGGACTGCCCGGGTCGTACACCATTTTCATTGGCGTGGGATCTTCCACGATCTTCGCGACCCGCACGCCCACCGCGCCCGCCGACTGCCCCACCGGCGTAGCGGAAAACACCACTTGCCGCGCCCGGTAGGGCTGTCCGGTAGAACTGGTGGTGCTGTCGGCGTTAGCCAGGTTGCTTGCCACCACGTTCAGGCGCTGTGACTGCGCCAACATGGCGGAACCGGCGATAGCGAATACATTAAACAGTGACATAATTATTGCCCTCTAATGGCGGTCAGCATGGTTCGGAAAAAACCATTCACCCGGTCGACAACAAACTGATAATGGATGGCGTTATTGGTAAATTGCCCGCGCTCTACGTCCATATCCACGGTGTTGCCGTCGATGCTGGGCTGAATGGGCTGGCGATACATGACGCGAACGCCAAGCGGATTAGCCGCAAGCGCCGGAAGATGCCGCGGCGAAGTCGCCTCCAGCTTGAGACGCGACGACCCGCCTTGCTGAACACGGTGTAATTCGGCGGCAAAGTCGATATCTTTCGCCTTGTAATTGGGCGTATCGGCATTGGCGATGTTCGACGACAGCAACTGCTGGCGGTACGCCCGCAAGTCCAAATCGTTCGCCATAAAACGCAGTTTTTCATCTACCCGGGTCGTCATGACACAATGCCTCTCCACAGTTCTCGCTAGGGAATAAGCAGGAAGCATGCCAACCAAAGTTCCTTGCTAGAGAATCAGCCGCTGAGTGGCGAATGGATGCAGAACCCGTTTGTCTCGCGGAATAGGCCGAAGGATAGAAACGACGCCTCTCCGCCCGGCGGCGGCGCCTAACGGCAATTCTTGCCGCGGCAACGGCAACGGCAACGGCAACGGCAACGGCAACGGCAACGGCAACGGCAACGGCAACGGCAAGGTATATTGCCGCTCAGTCGGCGGCGATCACCCGGTTGCGCCCTTCCGCCTTAGCGCGGTACAACGCGCCATCCGCCCGGGAAATTAACGCCTCGGGAAGCTCGTTCTCCCGCCACTGAGACAAGCCGGCGCTGAAGGTCATCAACAAACGTTGATTATTATGCAGAAAAAATCGCCGGGTTAACTCCCGCTGCACCCGGGTCATCACTTGCAGCGCTTCTTCCTCGTCAGTCGCCGGCAACAAAATCAGAAACTCCTCGCCGCCGTAACGGGAAACGATATCCGTGGGCCGAACCGCATCCTTAACCACCCGCACCAAATGAATCAGCGCGCTATCGCCGGCTTCGTGACCATAGGTGTCGTTGAGCTTCTTGAAATGATCGACGTCCAGCAGCGCCACGCAAAGCGGCGCCTCCAGCCGCCGCGCCCGCGACATTTCCCGCTCGAACGCCTCGTCCATGCCCCGGCGATTCAGCGCGCCCGTCAGGTGATCCTGGCGCACCATTTCGCTCGCCTCGCTTAACTCCAATTCCAGCGCCTGGATTTTTTCTTCCGCCACGGTCACTTGGTGCTGCGTTTCAACCATTTCGTCTCGAGAACGCTGTATATCTAACTGCATCCCTCGCGTGTCGTTCAGCAATCCTTCGAGAATAGTATTCAATTGATAGATGTCGTCGGTCTTGCCGATCTCCTCGGCGTAACGCCCGATCTTTTGATGGTATTCGCCGGTGCTATTCGACATTTCACCCAGGCGGTCGATAAAGGTGGCCACCATATTCTTCAGCGTCTCCTTGGCTTCCGTCAGGCCATGTTTCAGCGTCCCTTGCTTGTATACGACATCTTTAAAGCTTTGCTCCGCCGCATAAAGCATTTGGGGCGTAAGGGGCGGCGCGATGACGCCTCTCATCACGTCGATCTGCCCCGTCATCCATTGATCCTCCACCACCAGCTCGCCGATATTGTCCACCAGCAGACGCAATAATCGCAGCAGGCCCTCCATCACCTCGGTGTCGGTTTCATTGCGTAGCGCGAGTTTAAGCCAATATTGCTTGAGGTTTTTTGCTAACGCCGCCAAGGCAATCTGGTCCGCGGCTTGTTTTGCCTGCTGCGCCAGCATCAGCGCTTCATCGGCTAAATCCTTATACTGGGAGATACGCGGCGCCACGCCAACCAACAACGCCTGGGAAATCACTTCCCGCAACTGCGGCAGCGCTTCCACGGCGAAATCGGCGCCATTGCCGCCGCCGCTCCCGTTTGACGCGGCGAGCGCCGGAGAAGCCGCCGCTTCATCGACTTCCACCCCCGGCGGCGCGGCTTTGTTCCGCGCCCAAGCTTGGACCAGCGCTTGCAGCTTATCGAATAGCACAGGGCTGTCCGCGCCGAAATTAATCAGCACCCGCTCTAATGCATTCTTTTTCTTGACGGTGTTGAGGCCGCTTTGCTTGAGATCCCATTGTTTCAGCAACTCCCGCACCAATTTATTCCACGGCTTGGCGTCTGCGGCGGCCTCCGGCTTTTCCGGCGGCGGAGGAAGCCCGGCGATCTCGTGATAGACCTGATGGAAGTGATCGGGCGTGGGCGCCAAGCGCCGGGCCGCCAGCAACTTTAGCGCTTCGCGCGCAATATCGGTGGGATTATCGGTATTCGTCATCGGGAAACTCACCGGCCATATGTGTCGGCAATTGAGGATTTTCCATCTTACTCCCCTCCATTTCCCACGACAACGGCCCTCGCTCTCGCCCCTGAAACGCGCCGCCGCCAGTTGAACACGCGCCGGCAAACGCATACAATAAGCAAGTATGCACTCCCAGCCGTCCTCTTGCCCATGCGCCGCCTCTGGATCCTTCTTGCCGTATTAATCGCCCATTCCGCTTGGGCGGCGGCGTGGGAAACCCCGGCGGCGCTCGCCCAAGCGGCGAAAAATTTTGCGCGGCAAAACGCTGGCGGCCAAGGGAGGGCGGTCGAAATCACCGTCGGCCTTATCGACCCCCGGCTGCGCTTGCCTAAATGCACGCAATTGACGCCATTCCTTCCACCAGGCAACCGCCTGTGGGGAAACGCCACGGTAGGCATACGCTGCAGCGCGCCTTCGCCATGGACGATTTATGTGCCGCTGACGGTCAAGGTCTTCGGTAAGGTCGTTGTGGCGGCGCGCCCATTGACCCCCGGGCAAATCATCGCACCGGCCGACATCCGGTTGCAGCGTAAAAACTTGACCTTACTCCAGGCGGGGGTATTCAGCGATCCACGCGTTGTCATTGGCAAACACATCGCCGGCGGGATCCCCGCTGGCTATCCGTTACGGATGAACATGCTGCGCATTCCCTTTGCCGTGACCCAGGGGCAAATCGTTAAGTTGATTGCCCGCGGCCGGGGGTTTACGGTCAATAGCGAGGGCAGGGCGTTATCCAGCGCAAAAGAAGGGCAGCCCGTATCGGTACGCACGAGCAACGGTCAGACGATCAGCGGAACCGCCCGAATAGGCGGAGTCGTCGACGTTGAATATTAGCCATTCTCTCGAACACGGAATAGGCGTGGGGGTGACGGCCCTCAGCATCATAAAAGCTAAAGTTTCCCGTCGCGCTGCCGATACAATGAACAATATTTAGGTTATCAGGGGAACGATCTTGAAAATCGAAAAACCCACCACAGCGCCCGCTTCGCTACCCAGCGAAGGAAAAGCGCCACATGGCGCGGCGCAAAAAACCGCGCCGGCGCCGCAGCCGGCGGTAGATAAGGTCGATCTGACGGCGGCTTCCGCCCAAATGGCTGCGTCGGCTGGCATGCATGACACGGGCGTGATGAATACGGAGCGCATCGAAGCCATTAAGCAGGCTATCCGGGAGGGGCGTTTTACGGTAAACACCAACGCCGTCGCCGACCGGCTAATCTCCAGCGTACAGGAACTGGTGCTGAGCAGGAAAGGGTGATTTTGCCGATCTCCGGAAAAGATATCGCCGCCCTATCCAAACCGCTGGCGGAGGAGCAGGACGCCTTCCACCGTTTCTTGGGCATTCTCCACGAGGAACACGACGCGCTGATCGC
>DOVS01000023.1 GCA_003519965.1 Betaproteobacteria bacterium | reverse complement strand
GGGCCGCCGGAGTTGCCGGGGTTGATGGGCACGTCGGTTTGAATAAACGGCACGTAATTGTCGTCGGGCAGCGACCGGCCCTTGGCGCTGACGATGCCGGCGGTCACGCTGTTATCGAAGCCGAAGGGCGCGCCGATGGCGACGACCCATTGGCCGACTTTGAGCGAGGCGGAATCTCCTAGGGCGACGGTGGGCAGATGACGGGCGTCGATTTTGATGAGTGCGACGTCGGTGCTGCGGTCGAGTCCGATGACTTTCGCCTTGAATTGGCGCTTGTCGGTGAGGTTGACGACGATCTTATCGGCGCCTGCCACAACATGGGCGTTTGTCAGGATATAGCCGTTGCTGTCGATGATAAAGCCAGAACCCAGCGACTGGGTTTTATATTCATGGGGACTGGCGTTGGGCGGCGCGAAGCGCCGGAAGAACTGGTAAAAAGGATTGTTAGGCGACATGCCGGGAAAGTTCATCATGGGGAATCCCCGGGTATGCACGGTCTGGGTGGTGCTAATGTTGACCACAGCGGGGCCTTCTTTGGCCACCAGTGCGGTGAAATCGGGTAATGACGCTAATGGCGCTTGCTTGGCTGGCGCTGGCGCAGCCGCTTTGGGGGCGGGTTGCGCCTGGTTGGGTTTGGAGCAGGCGAGCAGGAATAGCGGTAGGATGATTGTGGCGAGAAATTTTCTCATGTTGGAATGGCGCGGCATTAGGTTCTCCTTAAGCATGCTTTGTTGAATCGCATTCTCTACTTAACGTTAAAAGTGACCATGAATTTGCAGAAAAGTTTTGCCGGAATTTCCGCTACGGTAGAGCAAGGCGCCGGTTAACCGTTTTCGGCGGTGAGTTGGCGCAGAATGTCGCGCCAACGGCTCAGCACCAGATAATGGCCCTCTCCGGGTAAAAAAAGTGCGCGGCAATCCGGGATTGCGACTGCTATCCGGCGGCCGGCGGCAGCCGGGACGATTCGGTCGGCTTCCCCGTGCCACAGATGCAGCGGCAGTCGAATGTCCTCGAGACGGAATCCCCAAGGGCGGGCAATAACGCCGAGATCCTGGATAAAGGCGGATGTGCCGCGGCAAAACGCTTGTTCGAGCTCCTGCCGGAACATGGCGTCGATCTCGGAACGGGATAACAAATCCGGATCGTTGCCCTTGAGCGTCCGGCGGAGCAAAGCGAGATAGTGCTCCGGCCGGCGGCGGGCGAGATAGGCGATTATGTGTAGCGGGGGCGTGAGTCCCCATGGCGCGCGCCGCGCCAGGGCGAAAGCCAGCCGGTTTAACCATAACATCTCCGCCGTTTCGTTTTTCGTCAATGGCGGCGGTGCGACACCGCTGATGATCGCGACGCGCCGCAGACGGTGGGGGATGGCGAAGGCGCAAGCGGCGGCGTAGGGGCCGCCCGCGGAAACGCCGAAGAGAGCAAAGCGCCCAATGCCGCGGGCGTCGGCAAGATGGACGATATCCTCGGCCCAAGTCAACATAGTGCGCCGCGGCTGGGCGTCGGATTGGCCGAAGCCGGGACGGTCGCAGGTGATCAGCCGCACGCCGAGCGCGGCGGCGACGCCGTCGTCGGGGTGCCGCTGGAACCGCGAGCCGGGCAAACCGTGAAAGAAAAAAACCGGCGCGCCGCGCGGGTCGCCGAATTCCGCATAACCGAGCCGCCGTCCGTCGGGCAATCGAATTTGCCCCTCGGCTAGCGGCGGCCGCAGGATTCTCGCATGGGTCGCCAAGCGGCGGTTCATCGCGCCGTTTTATCCTTGTGGAAATATTGCCCTGCCTCGTCCCGGCTATTCCGGTCCGCTGTCCGTAGCGCCGCCCGCCGTCCGCGCCGCACATTAACGCCGGCGAGCAAGATCAGCCCGATGACGAAATAACTGCCGGTAATTAACATGGCGAGGCGGTGATCGCCGCCGGTAATCCAACTGGCGGCGCCGTAAGTGACTGGCCCAATGACCGCCGACAATTTTACCGCTAGGCCCCATAGTCCAAAGAATTCGGCGCGCTGCGCGGGAGGCGCCAGCAGGCCCACCAGCGCCCGTCCGGCGGATTGGCTGGCGCCCATGGCGACGCCGGCGAGATTGGCCGCGGCCCAGAACAGCAACGGGCCGCGCGCCGCCCATGCCAGCAATACCATGATAATCCACAGAATGAGCGTCAGCGCCACGGTGGGCACGTGGCCGAGGCGGTCTTGCAGATGGCCGAAAAAGAACGCGCCCACCGCCGCCGTGATATTAACGACGAAAATGAGCCAGATGGTTTCGCGGGTGGTGAAATGCATGGCCTGATGGGCGTAAATAGCCGCCAGCGCGATGACTGCCTGGATTCCGGCCTGGTAGAACACCAGGCAGACTAGAAATCTGCGCAGATCGCGGTAATAGGCGGCGCGCCGCAAGGTTGTGACAAGACGCGCGAACGCTTGCCGCGCCAGGGAGGCGGGCGCGGCGGCTTGAGGCGGCGCGCGTTCCCGCAGCCATAGGAACGTGGGCAAGCTCGCCAGCCCGAAAAGCGCGGCGGTAATATACAGGGTGACGGGAACGAATGCGACGGCGCTATCGCCCCGGGATTGCGCCCATTCGACGTAGACGAGACAGACGCCCAGCGTGACCAGCCCGCCTAAATAGCCTAGGCTCCACCCCCAGCCGGATACTTTGCCCAGCGCCCGGCCACGCGCCAATTCCGGTAAGAACGCGGCGATTAGATTTTCGCCGCTGCCGTAGAAAAAATTGGACAGGATAATCAAGACCACGGCTGCGCCTAAATCGCCGGGCCCCGTTTGCGCCAAGGCGGCGGTGAAAAGGATGCAGCCCAGGGTGGTCACGGCAAGCAGTTTCTTTTTCGCGGCGTGGAGATCGGCGTAAGCGCCGATGATGGGCGCGGTCGCCATGATTAGCAGGTAAGAGACCGCCAGCGTGGCGGTCCAGGCGAAAGTGCCCCACGGTTGGTTGGCGGCGATTACGCTGACGAAATAGGCATTGAAAATAGCGGTAATAACGACCGTCGTGTAGCCGGAATTGGCGAAATCGTACATTGCCCACGCCCATACCTCGCGGCGAGCGACATCGGCGGCTAAGTGCGGGGATTTCCGGGTTTCCGCGGACGGGGGGCGCATGGCGCGGGAAAGGTCTCCTAGGCTAGCTTGAAGGCGGTCACGGTATTGTCCAGGCTGCCGGCCAGTTCGTCGAGACGCGCCGCTTGGTCCGCGCCCTCGCGGGTATTTCGCAAGGTATCGCCGATGAGCGCGCCGATGTCGCCAGTGTGCCGACGCACGCTGGCGACGTCGGCGCCTTGCTTCCGGGTGGCGGTTGCAATGTCTTGCACCATGGTGGTCATTTGTTCGGCGCTGGCCACGATCTGCTGTAAAGATTCTCCCGCCGACCGGGCGTTTTCCAGCCCCGCGATCACTTCGCGGGCGCCGCTTTCCATGGCGTTCACCGCGTCGCCCGTGCGCTGCTGAACAGATTGGATCATGCCGCCGATTTCCGCCGTAGCGGTTGCCGTTTTTTCCGCTAATATCCGCACTTCGTCCGCCACCACCGAGAAGCCGCGTCCTTGCTCTCCGGCGCGGGCGGCCTCGATGGCG
>DOVS01000099.1 GCA_003519965.1 Betaproteobacteria bacterium | reverse complement strand
GAAATCGACGGCTGCGCCAGCGTGGCCGCCGTGCTTTGCAATGCATTAAACGCATCGACAAATTGTTGCGCCGACGCCGAAAACGCCGTGCTATCCCGGTTGACATCGACCGTCACGGCGGAAGTGCCGGTACTGCTCAAGTTGAGGGTCACGTTTTGGATTGCCGAGGTTACCGCGTTCGACTGGCTGGTCACGTTAGCGCCATCCACGGTCAGCTGGGCGTTCTGGGCGGCGGCCGATTCGGTCAGATTCTTACCGTTGCCCGCCGTGGCGGTAGGGTCGAACGTCAGCTGGCCGAGTCCGGTATTGCCGGTGAGCGGGCCGCCGGAAGTATCCGCGGCGGTAATTTTCACGGTGTTTTCCGTGCCGGTATTGGCTGCGGTCAACGACAATTGGTAACCGCCGCTCACTTGCACGACGTCGGCTTTCACGCCGGCGCCGGCGTTGTTGATCGCGCTGGCGATGCCGCCCAGGGTGCCGCTGACCGGCGTAATCGTCAGCGTTTTCGCGGTATTGTCGGCCGCCGGCGTAAAGCTATTGAGATTCGCGTTGTAACTACCCACCTGGATCGTTAAGCTGCCGCTGCCGACAATAGTCGCGTTGGCGTCGGCGAAGGTCGCGCTGGTTAATGTTTGTGCGCTAGCCAATTGGTTCACGGTTACATTGTAGGTGCCGGCTTTCGCCGCATCCGTAGAGGCCGACGCCGTCAATACGGATTCGCTGCTGGACGTCGCCTTGAACGGCGCAACCGATTGCGGGCTTTTGAGTTTATCGAGAGCGGTGTTGAAGTGATCCAGCGCGGAGCGCAACTGACCGTAGGCGGATAGCTTCACTTGATAGCTTCCCTGCTGTTTGCCTAGCGCGTAGGGAGAAGACGTTGCGCTCTCGTTTAACCCGAGTCCGGCGCCGCCCACGCCGTAAGCGCCGCCCGAGAAACTTCCCAGGCCGCCGCTTTGCAGCAGCCCGCCAATGGTGTAAAGCCCACCGTACGCGCTATTCGTTACGCCCAACATCGCTTCTTCCTCCTGACATAGTTCATTATAGAACAGACCAAAGGATTTTCTAGGAAACTTCGATAAATATCAGAGTGATGGGGTTATCCATTCCGGCCAAAATCGGCCGGAAAGCCGCGCCAATTCGTCATGCCAAATGAATATTTCCTGTTTTTTGGTCTAGGGCGCGAGTCGGGAGGCAGTCCTGACCGGCGGCGCCGTATGCTCCTGCGCGCGAGCCGCCGCTCCCTTGCGCGCCGGCGTTCCGCCCGGTGCGCGCTATCCGCCGCGCGCAATATCACGCCGCCATCGCCTCCCGCGCTACCGGCAACCCAAGCATGGTCATGACGGGTCACCCGCGTTCTTCGGCAGGAGCGGCGAGATCGCCAATTCAACCGGCATATTCTATTTCACGCGCTAGGATTAGCTTGCTTTCGCGCACGAAATCCCCTCTCGCGAAATTCACGCGCAGCGGTTCCGCGCCAATGCACGCCATGCCGCCCAATCCTCAGGCAGTGGCGATCGAGGCGGCGGGAGAAAGTGCGCGCAATAATTCGGCCAGCGGCAAATCGAGACGGGTAATCTGTTGTTCGGTAAGAAAACGCCGCTCGTTCTTGGTCAATTCTCCCTGCAAGAACGCCCAATGCGGGCCGTCACTGGAGCGTTTCATAATTTGACGGGCAAAGCTACGCTCCAACTGGTTACGGAAATGGCAGCCAAGAAATAGAAAACACCGTCCTTTGCGCAATTCTTGCACCCGTTGTGGAATCGGCGTTTGAATGTCGATTTCAGTCAGCACCTCGACATAATCCGAATCGGACACTAAGGTGCTGCCGCCCGGGCGTACCGCGCCTAACGGCTTGTACAATAGGGTGTCCCACGATGCGGCGGCCGTTTCGGCGGCCGCATCGCCATTCGCGGCATAGTAATGAACCCAGTCATCCCGATAATCGGCATGACTGACCCCCTGAACTTGCCCCCAACTCGGACGATCCGCCAGCGCCCGCGAGGCCGCGTCGTCATACCAGGCATCCACGATCAGCGGCAAGCGCGGTAACGCCGCGAGTGCGCGATGTAGCGCGGTGGGCGCCGCCTGCGCTTGGAATGCTTCGTGCATCAGTCTGTGCAACGTTTTACGGTGCTTAAAGTTTTCGATATATTGCGCCGCCGCCGTCAAGTTACGGCGAATCTTAAACGGCACGGTCGCTTTCGCGGTTAAGCGCTCGACCAGCGCCTCCGGCGTCGTCGGCACGGAACAAGGAGGAACGCATAAATCCAGCACGCCCGGCCCCAAATAGGGCGCGACGTCGCCTCGCCGCAGCCCGGCGGCGATTGCGTCCAGTGTGATGTCCGACATATTGTTCTCCTCGATAACCTTCATTTGTCGCCAATAAGTAAGCCGGTCGCGCGCGCCGGGTCCGGCGTAATGCACGGACAATGGCTGCTGTCGTCCACCAAATACAGATTGAACCGGTCGTTTTCCCGGTGGGGCGGTTCGATAACGTCGCTGGTGTCGCAACGGGAAAAGCGCACGCCGGGGTAACGGCGGCGTAGCGCCGCCAGCGGATTACCGTCTGCCCGATACGCATCCTTCAGCACCATCTCGATTTCCTCGATGAACCCTAGCGCCAGCGGCATTACTATTCTCCCAAACGCCGCGCGTCCACTGTTACCGGCAACCGGGTGTCCGCCGCCATATCCGGCAACGCCAGCCTCCAACCGTTCGCCAAGGTAACCACGCCCCCCCAGAGCCCCTCCTTCTCCATGTCCACAATGGGTTCTTCCAAGTCCTTTTTCGCCACATAGGCGGAGAACCTGCCCTCGCTCGCTTTTCGTATCATTACTTTCATCATGTTCCTCCAACTCGCGCATCGACCGGCGTTAGCTCTTCCTCCAGGCAGCCAACGACCAATCCCCGAGTAAATTCAACCAGATAAACCGGCGTATTGCTATCCATATGGCAGCCGACGTTAATAATTTCTCCGACACTGCCCCGCGCCGCTAATAACGCTTCCGCGGCGTGTTCGGGATGGGAGCCGTCGTTCAATAGGTCTTCCGTGCAACAAACCGGCTGGCCCCATTGATATTTCGGTTCACGCACATCAAACATAGCCAGTCACCTCCTTTTTTGCTTCCCCTTTTTCCCCTTGTTCGTCCGCCGCCTCCAACTCCCTCGCTTTCATACCGACTAGATAACCGCGTTCGTAAAAATCGACGCCGTAAATATAAAATTGCTGTAAGAAAGTGCCGATACTCGCCACATAGCCAATATCCCCTTTATTCACCAGCACCTCGCCAATTTCTTTTCCGGGGAAGGTGCCATCGTTACGAATGACCCGGCGAGAGCGCACTTTCCGTCCATATTGAAATTGTGGTTCGTCATCGACTTCGATCACATCACTGTCACGGCTAATATTCATACACCTCCCTCGCTCTATTGCCGATTGACGCTTGCCTGCGGCCGCAAGCGCGATTGGACTATTTCCCGCACCGCCTCGTCGCTATCGTCTTGCCTCTGCGTCAAAACGCCTTTCCCCGCCCGCTCGGCCACGGCGTAACGCACCCGCCAATCCGGATCGGCCCGCAGCCGACCCAAGG
>DOVS01000267.1:6482-8098 GCA_003519965.1 Betaproteobacteria bacterium | reverse complement strand
CGGCGGCCTTGCGCAGGCCTTCCTTGACGAAGCGCCCGCGCGTCTCGGCGTAACGCGTCGCCAGCGCTTTTTCTTCGGGGGAGGCGCGGTGGCGTAGATAGCTTTGCCATAGTTTGCCGATGGCGGTGATGTTGCGTTCGATCGCATCGGTTTCGCGGGTTACCGGGTAGTCGTAGAGGTCGCTTTCTTCCAGCCGCGGGTCGTGGGTGGCGCCCAATTGCAGCAGACGGATGTTGTCGCGCATCAGGTTGCCGATTTTGCCTAGTTCTTCGGCGGGAATCAGCCGGTCGTTGACGACGGATTTGAGTTCCGCGTCGGATTCGCCGATCGCGTGTAAACTATAAGCGCCCAGCCCCACCAGCAGCAGCGCCAGTAGGCCGATGACTAGGGTGAGCCGCGTTTTGATGCTGATGTTCTTAAACATGAGGCTGCCTCCAAAGACTAAACAACAGTTCGCTTGACGAAGGGGTTTCTCTAGCAAGAAAGAACGGGCGGCGGCTGGAAAACCGCGGCCATTGTTTTTATTATTTTAATAGTTACGGATTTTCTACTAAATTATCGTATAACTTGTTGAATTTCAGGCTAGCATGAAATTTGCGCTAATCCAAGTCCGTTGAGAAAAATAGCGCTGCATCTGTTGCGAACGCGTTGCATTTACAACAGACGGCTTTTATCGCCGGCGGCAAAGCCGAGCAGCGGCGGGTGGATTCCTTTGCCGAAGGCGATCGCCTTGAAAAGCTCGCCCATTTCCGCGGGGCTCAGCAAGCGGTGCGCTTGGCTGGCTAAGGACGGGTAGGCGGTGTTTTCTGGCGAAACTCCTCCCAGCAGATCGGTGAGGCCGCAGTTGACGAGAAAGTTCGCTTGCGTCGTATAGCCTAATAATTGCAGGCCGTTTGCCAAGGCGGCGGCGGCGATGGCGCTAAAATCCACATGTGCGGTCATGTCTTGCAGCCCCGGCAGATAAAAAGGGTCGTCATGGCTATGGTGGCGATAATGGCACATGAGCGTGCCATGGCGCCGTTGCGGATGGTAGTATTCGGCGCCGCCGAAGCCATAGTCGATCAGTAGGATAAGGCCGCGTTTCAGCAAGCGGCCAAGGCTGGCGGCGAACGACGGCGCAGCGAGCGAAATTTCGCTGAGGTAACCGGCGCCGGGGGCGAGGCGGGCCGCGGCGGTTTTGAGCGGCCCGTCGGCCGCCGGCCGTTCTTGCCAGCGGAATGCGTCGCCGTTGGCGGCGACCCCGCGCTCGAAAATTCCCTCTGGGCGCCAGCGCACGAGATGCACTGGCATGGCGTCGAGCACTTCGTTGCCGATCACGACGCCGGTAAATTGCGGCGGCAAGGCGTCCAGCCAGCGGACTTTGGCCGCCAGCCGGGGATCCAGCGTATCGATGACGGTTTGCTGCCGCTGCCGTAAATCGGCGCTGATGTCGAGAAGGTAATAATGGTGCGGAAGGGCGTTTAATTGATCTAATGCTTGCAGTAAATCGACGGCGAGTTTACCGCTGCCGCCGCCAATCTCCAGTAAGTCGCCGTCGCTGTCGTGCAGTCCCGCGGCGACTTGCCGCGCCAGCACCGCGCCGAACAGGGGGGAGATCTCCGGGGCGGTGACGAAAT
>DOVS01000267.1:0-6462 GCA_003519965.1 Betaproteobacteria bacterium | reverse complement strand
CGCCCGCCGCGCCGAATTTGCGCGCGCCGGCGCTATAGTAGCCGAGCCCCGGTGCGTAAAGCGCGAGCTCCATGTAACGGGCGAAGCTGATCCAGCCGCCGGCGGCCGCGATTTCCTCGTGGATTCGCTGGATGAGACGCTGGCTGTGACGCAGCTCTTCGGCGGAGGGGGGCGGTAGTTGGGGTGGGGCTGGCGAATGCATGCCGGGGAATATACCATGTCCGGCGGGCGGCCCGTTAAGGCAAAATGCGGCGTAGCGGCGCTGGCGCGCGTCCGTGAAGAAAAGAGGAGGGGGTGTGTTGCGGGAAATGAAAACCAGGGGAAACCATGATGCAAGGTAAAGTCATATTGATTACGGGCGGCGCCAAGCGCGTGGGCGCGGCGATTGCGCGGCGTTTGCACGCTCTGGGCGCAGACGTCATGATTCATTACCGCGCGTCCCGCGACGAGGCGGAGGCGTTGTGCGGCGAACTGAATCGACAGCGCGCCGATACCGCGGCCCTGGTGCAAGGCGACTTGCACCATACTGAACAATTGCCGGCGCTGGTGGCGGCGGTGGTGGCGCGCTTCGGCCGGTTGGATGTGTTGATTAATAACGCCTCTAGCTTTTATCCGACTGCCGTGGGACACATTAGCGAACAGGATTGGCAGGATCTGATCGGCATCAATCTGAAAGCGCCGCTTTTTTTGTCTCAAGCCGCCGCCGCGGCATTGCGGCATAGCCACGGCTGTATCGTGAATATCGCCGACATTCACGCCGAACGTCCCATGAAAAGTTATGTGGTGTACAGCATCGGCAAGGCGGGCGTGGTGGCGCTGACCAAGTCGCTGGCTCACGAGTTGGGACCGGCGGTGCGGGTTAACGCGATTGCCCCTGGCCCGATTTTGTGGCCCGAGGAAGATCCCGCTTTCGACGACCAGGAGCGCCGCCGCATTGTCGCGCATACCTTGCTGAAACGGGAGGGAAGCCCGGAAGATATTGCGCGCGCCGCGGTGTTTTTAATCAATGACGCCGCCTATGTCACCGGCGTGATTCTCCCGGTGGATGGCGGCCGGAGCGCGGCCTTATGACCGGCGCCTCACGGTTGAATGCGATGGGTCGCGTTGCGTCGGCGGCGTGGCGCTTATTGTGGCCGACGGCGCGGGGGCGCGCATGAGTGCGCCGGTGCATGCGGCGGGGCCGGTAAAGCCGCCCCGTTCTCTGCTGAGCGCGGCGGGAAAAGCGATCGGCGATTTCGCGATGATCCGCGATGGCGATCGCGTGCTGCTAGGGCTGTCCGGCGGCAAGGATAGTTTGTCGTTGCTGCATGTGTTGCTGGAGTTACGGGCCAAAGCCCCTGTTCGTTTCGAGCTGGCGGTGGCGACGGTCGATCCTCAAGCGCCCGATTTCGATCCTTCGCCATTGAAGGCGTATGTTACGGCCTTGGGCGTTCCCTATTTCTATGAAAGCTTTCCCGTTGTCGAGCAGGCCAAGCAATCGATGAAAGCGGGGAGTTCATTTTGCGCCTTTTGCTCGCGCATGCGGCGCGGCATGTTGTATGGCGCAGCGCGGCGCGAGGGCTACCCGGTGCTGGCGCTGGCGCAGCATTTGGACGACGCGGCGGAAACGTTTCTGATGAGCGCGTGTTACGGCGGCAAGCTGCGTACTATGCAAGCCCATTATTTAAACGACCGGGGGGATATTCGGGTGATTCGTCCCTTGGTGTACGCCCGCGAACGGCAGACCGCGGCATTCGCCAACAGCGCCGCGTTGCCGGTCATTCAGGAAAATTGCCCCGCCTGCTTTGCCGCGCCCACCGAGCGGATGCATATGAAGCAATGGCTTGCGCAGTTGGAGGCGGCGAATCCGAAGGTTTTTCCCAGCTTGCGCACGGCGCTGCGGCCGCTGATGCGCGGCAAGGGGTTTCACGCCGAGGACGCTGGGTAGGCGCCCATGCCCCGTTGCCGTTTTTCGTGCGGCGTTTTCGACAGAGCGGGGCGCTGGCGAACGGATCGTTTTGCCAAACCGGACGGCGCGGAGGACGGATTGCTTCACTCAGCGCGGGTGGACATGGCGCACGAACCGGGCGGCGCCTTCCGTCTGGCGGCCGTAGCGGTCGAGCCGCTCGCCCATGGTTGCATTGAGGGCGCGCAGCCGGTTTTCCGCGGTCGGATGGGTCTTGAACATTAGCGCGAATGCACTGTCGTGCGGATTGATTTTTTCCAGCGTTTGCAGAACCGCCGGCAGGGCGAAGGGATCGTAACCGGCGCGGGCGGCGATAACGACGCCCATCCGGTCGGCCTGATATTCGTCGTCCTTGTCCAGCCCGCGGGCGTAAAGCTCGGTGCCGGCGCCGATGACTTTTTGCAGGGATTCGTTGTGGCGGTTGTCTTGCGCCGCCACATGCAGCACATCGGCGAGAATGCCCATTCTGGCGTTTTTTTCGATGGCGCGCAGGTGGTGTTTTTTCAGGACATGGGCGATTTCATGGGCCAGCACGCCCGCCAATTCGGCCTCGCTATGCAGGCGTAATAAGAGTCCGCGGGTAATGAAAACGTAGCCGCCCGGCGCGGCGAAGGCGTTGATGTCGCCGGTGTCCAGCACACCGAAGCGCCATGGCAGGTCGGGCCGGCTGGTATGGAGCGTGAGCCAGCGCCCGACGTCGTTGACATAGCGTTGTAGCGCCGGGTCGCGCACCAAGGGCGCGGCGCCAAGTAAATTGGCCGCGATTCCCGCGCCGATCCGCTCTTCTTGGGCCGTGCTCACTTCACTGCCGGCTTGCCGCGCTTTTTGCAGGATGCCGCCGATTTTATTGAGGTTGAGCTGGAAGCCGCTCCCGGATAAGGGAAGAGACAGCAGGACGGCGGCGAGTATCCATGGCGTGATGCGCTTCATGGCAAATCCCCAAAGGGTGCGGCGCTATCGGCGGGCGCGGACGCATTGCCCGTTTCGCCCGAGGGGGCGGCCAGGTAATGGATGTTTTGCGTTTGCAGCCGCGCGCGGCGGGCGAAGCGGCGCGCTTGCGCCGCGCTGACCGTGTAGCGGTCGAGCTGTTTCAACGCCGCCGGGTTGGGGCGGGCCGATGTTAAGTCTTCTTCGGACAGGCCGCGTACGCCGGTGGCGACGGTCATGCCGCTGCTGCCGGTGCGGGCGACGTTGAGCAGCGCGCCGAGACCGCTATCGCCTTTTTTGGCGTTTTCGCCGAAATCGAGATCCAACATGCGCAGCCAACCGCGCCGGTCATCGGTCGTGTGGACTTTCGTCCACGCGCCCTGGCGCTTAATAACGGTCACGCGCGTCTGCCGCGGCAGGCGGGCGACGGCTGCCGCGTCGATGAACGGCGCTTTTCGCAACGTCACCGATTTGACGGTGGCCGCCGGGCCGGCGGCGGTGGCGGGCGCGGCGGCGAAGACGAGCAAGGCGGGCAATAGCAACCGGAAGGGATTCATGATTTCCTCGACGGTTCAAACAATTGAACTTCCTGGCTTCTTCCTTTGACTTTATAAAAGCCGTGGTCGATAAAGTCAAACGCCTCGCCGCAACGTTGACGGGTGGCCGCGGAAACCAGAATGCGGCCGACGCCTTTGGTTTGTCCCTCGATCCGGCTGGCGAGGTTGACGGTGTCGCCGATGGCGGTGTAGTCCTGGCGCTGCGCCGAGCCGATAAATCCCACCACCGCCGGACCGGTGTGGATGCCGATGCCGATATCGAAGGCGGCGCCCGCCGCGCCGAGCTCCCGCCGGAACGCCGCCAGCGTGTCCGCCATGTCCAGGGCGCAAGCGACGGCGTGCTCCGCTTGCCGGCCATCGTCCGCAGGCGCGCCCCAAAAGGCCATGACGGCGTCGCCGATGAATTTATCCAGGGTGCCGCCGTGGCGGAAGATGACGGTGACTTGCCGGCTGAAATAGCGATTGAGCAACGCCACGATTGCTTGCGCGGTGTGCTGTTCCGATAAGGCGGTGAATCCACGAATGTCGGAAAACAGCACGGTCAGTTCGCAGTTTTTTCCACTGAGGGTGCGCATGTCTTCCCCCCGCCCGACTAGGGTTTTCACGACGCGGGGATCGAGAAAGCGGTTGAATGTGCGGATGGTGTGTTCCCGCGCCTGGCGCTCTCTCAGGTAAGCGTGGAGGGCGGCGGCGAAATAAAATGTCCAGGCGAAAATCACCGGGGTCAGTATCGGAAGCAAGAGCCGGCGATCGAGGGCGAGGTTGCTGGCCGCCAGCAGCGCCGCTGTTGCCGCCAGCAGCGCCGCGCCGATTGCGACCGGGTGGCGGCGGCGTTCGAACGCCGCCAGCAAGCCGCCCACAAGCATTAGCGCGATTAGGAAGGGGATGACGGGCGGCGCGGTGCGCAGAAAATCGCCGTGCTTTAAATTATCTATCGCGGTGGCGAGAATTTCCACCGCCGGGTACAGGCTGCTGACGGGCGTGGCGCGCAGGTCGTGCAGCCCCGAGGCGGTTGCGCCGATAATAACGATTTTACCGGTGAATTCGTGCGGGTTGCGCCGTGGGTGGCGGCGATTGAAATCCTCGATTATATCGCCATAGGAAACATGAGGATAACTAAAGGCGGGGCCGCGCCAATTGAGAATGATCGACGGCTGCTTGGGAAGCGGATAGCCCAGGAAAGCGGCGACGCGCGCCGGCAGCGAGGGGATGCGCCAGCCGTGGACGGGGAGGTAGATGGCGTAACGCCGTCCGACGCCGTCGTTGTCAGCGAGGAAATTAATTGCGCCGAGCCGCCAGTTTTTTGCATTTACGACCCACGGCAGCAGCAGCATCGCCCGCGCGTCGGGCGCGCCGCTGTCGGCGGGGAGGCCGAAGGCGGGCGCCAGGCTGCGCAATAGCACGCCGCGGGCGTCGTCCGCGGGATTCTGGCGTAAAATGGGGAGGAAGGTGTTGCGGGTAGCGCCGAGGACTTGGTTAAAGTAGGCGTCGCTTTGGCGACGGTAGATGTCGGGTTCGGAGAAGAGGATGTCGAATACGATGGCCTTGGGATGTTGTTTTTCAATGCCGGCGACAAGTTCGCCGTGCACCGCGCGCGGCCATGGCCAGCGGCCGGCGAACTTTTCCATTTTCGCCAGGCTGCGCTCGTCGATGTCAACGACGATAATGCTGGAATCGGGCTTGCGGTCGCGGGCGTGGCGGCGAACGAAGCTATCCGACAGGCGGTTTTCCAGCGGCGTTAGCCGGTGGAAAAAGAACAGTTCGGCTCCCGCCGCGAGCAGGGTGCAGAGGGCGAAGACGACGAGCGGGCTAACAAGGCGGCGCACCATATGCGCATGGTATGGAAAAAGACGCCAGCGGGCAATGAACGCTGGAACGCACGCCGCGTTGGCGGCGGGCGCTTAGCGAAGTCCCAGCCGCTGCCAGAGGGTGGAGACGATGGCCGATTGGTTGAGTGTATAGAAGTGCAGCCCCGGCGCACCATGGCGCAGCAGCTTATCGCATAGGGCCGTAACGACGTCGAGGCCGAAGGCGTGAATCGACGGCAGGTCGTCGTCGCCGTAGTCTTCGAGCTTTTTGCGCATCCAGCGCGGGATTTCCGCGCCGCAGGCGTCGGAAAAGCGCGCTAGCTGGGTGTAGTTGTAGATGGGCATGATGCCGGGAATGATGGGCAGGGCGACGCCTAGCGCCTCGCACTCGTCGACGAAATGGAAGTAGGCGTCGGCGTTGTAGAAATATTGGGTGATGGCGGAGTCGGCGCCGGCGTCCGCCTTGCGTTTGAAGTTAATCAAACCGTCGCGGGCGGAGCGGGCTTCGGGATGGGTTTCGGGATAGGCGGCGATTTCCAGGCGGAACTGATTGCCGTATTCCCGCCGGATGAATGCGACGAGATCAGCGGCGTAGCGGAATTCGCCGGTTTCCACCATGCCCGAGGGCAGGTCGCCGCGCAACGCCACGATACGCGTGATGCCGCGTTGGCGGTAGTCGTCGAGCAGCTCGCGCAAGCTGTCCGGCGTGGCGCCGATGCAGGATAAATGGGGCGCCGCCTCGAATCCTTCCGCCTGAATTTCCAGCACCGTTTCCAGGGTGCGGTCGCGGGTGGTGCCGCCGGCGCCGTAAGTCACCGAAAAAAACTCGGGGCGCAGTTGGGCGAGCTGCTTGCGCGTCGTGCGCAGCTTTTCCATCCCCGCCGGGGTTTTGGGTGGGAAAAACTCAAAACTGAAGCTGGGTTTGCGCGTAGTCATCGTTTCCATCCAAGGCGTTAGTTGGCGGAGAAATCAGTAACGGTAGTAGTCCGGCTTATAGGGGCCGTTTTCCGGGATGCCGATGTACGTCGCTTGTGCGGCGGTCAGCGTAGTCAGGTGCGCGCCGATTTTCTTGAGATGCAGCCGTGCGACTTTTTCGTCTAATTGCTTGGGCAGTACATAGACTTTGTTTTCGTATTGATCGGGATGGCCCCATAGCTCGATCTGGGCTAGCACCTGGTTGGTGAAGGAGGCGGACATGACGAAGCTGGGGTGGCCGGTGGCGCAG
>DOVS01000317.1 GCA_003519965.1 Betaproteobacteria bacterium | reverse complement strand
CGGCGGGCGCGTGCTATGCGTCACCGCCCTGGGCGACAAAGTCAGCCTGGCTCAGCGGCGCGCCGTCGAAATCGCCGACCGCATCCATTTCGATGGCTGTCAAATGCGCCGCGACATCGGCCACCGCGCCATTAAACCCTAAGCATCGCCACGAGAGGAATCGTCATGACCCCGCCATTCGTCGCCGTACTCATGGGCTCCGACTCCGACCTGCCGGTCATGCAGTCCACCCTGGACACCCTGACCGCGCTCGGCGTCGCCTGGGAAGTGAAAATCACCTCCGCCCACCGCACGCCCGCCGCCGCCACGGAATACATCCGGGACGCCGAAACCCGCGGCTGCCAGGTATTCATCGCCGCCGCCGGACTCGCCGCCCACCTTGCCGGCAACGTTTCCGCCCACACCGTGCGGCCAGTGATTGGCGTGCCCATGGCCAACGGCCCGCTCAACGGCGTCGACGCCCTGCTTTCCACCGTGCAAATGCCGGGCGGCGTTCCCGTCGCCACCGTCGCCATCGGCAAGGCAGGCGCTAAAAACGCAGCCTACCTCGCCGCCCAAATACTGGCGTTGGCCAACCCCGTTCTCGCGCAGCGGCTGCAAGACGAGCGCGCCGCCCATGCCGCGCAAATCGCCGCCAAGGACAAAGCGCTGCAAGCCGCCATCAAACGCTAGCCATGCGGCCCCGCTACCGATGAAACGCCCGGTTTTCCGCCGATTCTCCAACCGGCGCCGCGCGCGCTAAGAAAGCACGCCATGTCCGGCTTCCGGCTTCGCCCCTTGCCATTCCTCCGCGACAGCGCGCGCCTCCGCGCGCATTTACGGCGCGGCGGCCTTATCGCCTATCCCGCCGAATCCTGCTATGGCCTCGGCTGCGACCCGCGCAACGCCCGCGCCGTCGCGCGCCTGCTGCGGCTCAAACAGCGCCCGCGCCGCAAGGGGCTTATCCTAATCGCCGACTGCTTCGCCCGGCTCGCGCCCTTCGCCATGCCGCCAACCCCGGCGCAATGGCGCCGCATCCTCCCCACTTGGCCCGGCCCGCACACCTGGCTGCTGCCCGCCGCGCGCCGCGCGCCCCGTTGGCTGACCGGCGCGCACGCAACCATCGCGGTCAGAGTGACCGCCCACCCCGAAGCCGCCGGCTTGTGCCGGACGTTACACAGCGCGCTCGTCTCCACCAGCGCCAACCGCGCCGGGCGGCAGCCCCTGAAAACCGCGCGCGCCTGCCGCCGGGCATTCGGCAAACACGTATGGATCGTCCCTGGCCGCGCCGGCCGCCGCAAAAATCCCTCGACCATCCAAGACCTCGCCAGCGGCGGTATGTTGCGAGAATAATCCCTCCGCCTCATTTCGGACGTTCACACAAAAAATGGGAAATCCTCCCGGAAAAAAGCAGAGCGACAAAAGCAGAATGTTCTCGTAAACGGGGCGAAGGAGACTCTGCATAAGGAAATCGTGCTATAACGACCATCCGATTTTAGCGCGGATGAACAATGGGGAATTTATCCTGACGTTACTATCTCAACATTAAAATATGCATTTTCTGGATGTTCACCATGCTTCCATGATCTCGTCTAAAGGGAAAGGAAGCCCTGCCGTTTCCCAAACACCCTGTACTCGCCTAAGCGCGGCTTCCGCTTTAGGGAGCCACTCTCGGTGGCGATTTTTTTTGTCAAAAACATGAAACGCTTCAATGCGCCCGCTATTGCTAAATCGGTCGAAAAACGACTGGGCAAGCGCAGTCATACGCTCCTTGCCATAAGCAATAATTTGAAGATTTCGGCAATGCGGTAAACCGGTTAATGCTAAATTGTAATGATAGAGTTCCCAATAACGCAGATAAACGTCGAAGTAGTCGCGCCGTAGAATTGATTTACTGTCCATTCCATTAAACGCGTTATCACGGCGAATCCACTCTTCTATTTTACTGCGCATTTTATACTTCCCATCTGAAGGAAAACCGCCGGATTTTTCGTATGTGGAAATACACGCCGCCACGGGATGACGCAGCGTAATAATATATTCCGTGCGAGGGCCGAAAAGCCGGTTGAATACGGCCGCATGATAAGCTAGCTTAGTGGCTTTTTTAGGCACAATAATTTGTCCGTCACGCGGCGTTTCGTTTGCGAAAAACATATCGACCATCGTGAGATATTCCGCCAGGTTATGCATCAGCAACAAGTGGGTGTTTACATGGGGAACGAGAGTAAAAGGCGCGGCTTCCGGAAAGCCATCGTGGGCGAGAACATCGGGGACAACCTCGGGGTTTATATCCACGGCGCGGAAAAGCTGTTTAGTTAAATAGGATCCCCCATGGCGGGGCGCACCTACGATACAAAAAAACCGATAGCGTTCATGATAAGGCCTAAGCTGACTTACCCGTCCGGTAATAATGGCAACCAGCAATTCATAAACATGGATAATCGCCCGTCTACCGTATTCTTGCTCTAACACGAATTTAGACGCCTCTTGCGCATTCTTGAGAATCTCATCGCGCCGGAATACCAACTCTTCGCTTAACTGATCGTGCCAAGTCGCCTCGATTTGTTTCTGCTGCAGGAAATCATTCAAAAACTCAAGAAAAACAGGTGACAGGGGAAGCTGCTTATCATTTAATTTGATACCGATAGCCATTGGCCTCTCATTTTTTCCGAAAAGACGCACTTAAATTTCCTGCTTCCCCTATCCTGCAATTGAAACTAGCAGCCAGCGTGGAATGCTAGGCAGTTTCCCTAACCCAAAGCATCACTTTAATTTCGAGCGCCCTCCCTGCCCTTGGGTAACATTCATGAGCATCGATATGAATTTTCTGGGGTGTAGCGCCTCATCACTTAACCAAGCGTACAGCACCGAATCCAGTTTCAGTTCGGCGGCTTGCGCCGCCGCTTTATTCACCGTAAGGCGCGCCGAATCTAGCGCATTCAAATTGATCTGTCCATGCGCGGCCAGTTGTCTGGAAAGGCGCAGGATTCCTCGCGCCTGCTTGACCGACCGCTCGGCCGACTGGGTGGCTAGTCTGCTTTCCAATCTAGCGCTCAGTATTGTGCGATACTGGGTCTCCACCGCGAGCACGGTCTGCCGGTAAGCATCCCTAGCGCGTTCGATATCGGCTTGGGCGGACGCAACGGCGGCGTCTTCCGAAGTAAAAGGCCCTAATGATTGCTGTAACACAAGCTCCACCCGGTAACTATTGGGGCTTGTCGTGTAGTAGGCGCTCGCCAAACTATCACGGCTCTGCCCGAGCCAGTCATAGCGGCCGACCAAGGAGAGCTTTGGGTAAAACGCGGCACGCGCCTGCGCCAGTTTTTTCCGGGAAATGGTAACTCGTTCTTTGGCCGCTTGAACGCTGGGGTTATTTCGTATCGCCGCGTCCACGGCCTGGCGGCTTATATCGATGCCGCCAGGGGAAGGAAGCGGTTCCGCCAGTTTAAGTATATGGCCTGGCGGCAGAGACATACCGATAGCTTCGGCCAGCATCGCGGAACGCCCCGCTACCGCTTGGCACGCCTGGAATACGGCGCGTTCGTTTTTGGCGAAGGCCATCTGCCGCCGATTTACCTCGATCAAATCGCTCCAGCCGTTGCGATACCGTTGTTCGGTTCGCGCCGCTATTTTCCGCAGCAGCGCAAGATTGCGCCGCTGTTGCGTTAACGTCAACTGCGCTTTCAATAAATTATTGTAGGCGAAAATAGCGCCCGCCAGCGCGCCGGTTGTTTGTCC
>DOVS01000118.1:387-3077 GCA_003519965.1 Betaproteobacteria bacterium | reverse complement strand
AATCTGCTGCTCTACGGCTTGTTCCGGCAAAGCATGGTGTTCGACGTCGGCTCCACTATTTGCGCCCCGCCGGATTACGCGCGGCTTACCGGCGTCGGCCGCCGCCGCTTGCTGGCGCTCAGCGCCGGACTCTATGGCCTATCTCTGATTCCGCTAATTAATCTCGCCGTACCGATCTACGGCGTTGTCGTTCTTTCCCATTATTTTTTCCAGGGCGTTGCCGGCGCGGGAAATAGCGCACCGCCCGGCGGCAACCGGACCCATCCGAGAGAAAAAGCCATTGCCCGGCCATCGCGATGAAACCGGCTGGAAGAATACCCCCACGCATTTCCGGTAACGCCGGCAAGAACGCGATAGCCCCTAACGGCTGTCGCGCCTAAGCTGGGACGCCGCACGCTGGCGTTTCCTTTCGACGATATTCATAGCCTGCCAGGGCGGGACTGGCCACGCGGAAAGCAATCACGGCCGCTGCACTGGCCGCGCCAGGAATCGTGCGCTGAGTCGACGTGTTATTCAGAGCGCGCGACGCCGCCGCATTTGGCGGGAATTGTCGAAACCACGATGCAGAGGGCCCTGTGCCGGCTTTCCCGCTGCGTTAGCCGAAACCCCACTGTCGAAGAAACCTTCGATGTGCGGAATCATCGCTGCCTAACCACCCGGCGGGCCCGGTTTAGGCGGCGGCGACCACAACGCGGTTACGGCCGCCTTCCTTCGCAGCGTAGACCGCCTTGTCCGCCGCCAAGAACAATTGCTCGTAACCGCACATTTTCTCCCCCGGCAGGCTGGCGACGCCGAAACTGGCGGTGACGGCGATGCCATGCGGGTTGAGCGCCTCGATATCCTGGCGTAGCCGTTCCGCCTTCTCCTGAGCGCTATCCAAGGTGCAATGCGGCAACACCACGATGAACTCCTCTCCGCCTAAGCGCCCGGGAATGTCCTCTCGGCGGCAAGCGGATTTAATCACCATTGCGGTCTCCGTCAACACAATATCCCCGACGCCGTGGCCATGGGTATCGTTGACCACTTTGAAATGGTCGAGGTCGATCAGAATCATACTGAGCGGGTGCCCGTGGCGGCACGCCTCGCTGATGCTCTTGACCGCGACCTCGGTCAGAAAATGGCGGTTATAGAGCGAGGTCAACTGGTCCGTCATCGCCAGTAGCTTCAAATGCTCGTGCTGCGCCTCCACTTTGTCCAATAATTGCTTATTGGTAATTAAATTTTTTGCGCGGGCGAGCAGCTCCTCCTGAAGAATGGGTTTGCTAATGAAATCGTTAGCGCCACTGCGGAGCAGCTCGATTTTGCGAGAAGCGTCATCCATCCCGGACATTGCCAGGATCGGCACCCGCCGTTTCTTATCCTTGGCCCGGCGAATATGCCGCACCAACCCAGTACCGCTCATCGCACCTTCCAGCAGCACATCGGTCACGACTAATTCATATTCGTGATTCTCGAACGCCGCCAGCGCTTGCTCCGCGCTGGGGAAATGATCGACCTCCAGGCCAATCTCGCAAAAATACGCCTTGAGTATCGCGCTCACCGACGGGCTATCCTCAATCAACAACACCCGCCCCGACATGTGGCGGGCAGCGGAAATATGGTCAAAAAAATCCCGGATGTATTCCCCCAAGTCCTGCATTTCCGACTTATTGAATATTTCCGTCACGCCCGCCTTTAACCCTTCGGTTTGGGTCGTTTTATCGTCGCTGGACGTTAACAAGATAATCGGTATATGGCTACGCGCGGCGCGGCTGCGCAACTGCCGGCACAATTCAATGCCGCTCATATCGGGCAAGTGGAGCGCCGCGCAAACGATGTCGAAATCTTGCTGCTGGGCGGCTTGCAGCGCCTCCTCTCCCGTCGCCAGCACCTCCGTCTCGCTACCGTACTCTTGAAAAGTTCTGTCCAGCATTAACTGATATAGCTTGGAGGGATCGACGACGAGCGCTTTCATAAGGAAATGCCCACAGAAGATGTTGAGTGCGTTATATTTACCACAATCTCGGCGACACCGCCACGCCGGTAACGGCGAAATCTGGAAAGCCAATAATGACGCCATCCCCGCCCCAGAGTGTCCCGTCACGCCAAATCCATCCCGGCGTCCGCGAGCCACTGCCGCGCCGATTATGGCGGTCAATGGCGCGACACGGGCATCGTAAAATATCGCCATCCCCGGCATTCCCGTCGACATGAAGCCCGTGCGGACCGTCGGCGGCGCACCCTGCTCAACCGTTACCTCGGATTCGCATTCAATGCGGACTATATCGGCTTACGCAATGATAGCCGCAGGATCCTGTGCGCAGGATTAGGAGACGGCGGTCGGGCGGCCGCGGCAAAATAGTGCGCCGCATGACCCCGACCATCGGAAATAGTCCTGGCCGAAGCCACGCACCTTACCCTGCCGCACTCTGTCGCCCTGGCGGCCAACGCCGGACAATCCGACATTCCCGTGGCGCGACACCCAGCGCTATTGGCGAGACCGTGCGCCCGGACGCTGCGAACAAGCCGCATCGATGGTGAAAGGTCTGCATTTTCCCGCCCGAAGGCGAAGCTATCGCCCCGCCTCGCGAAGCGCTTTGATGGGTTGGCGAAAACGCATTAGGGCGAGACCGTAATCTCGCCCTCGATTGTGTGGTGCCGGCAATAGGAGTCGAACCCATGACCTTCTGATTACAAATCAGCTGCTCTAC
>DOVS01000118.1:0-374 GCA_003519965.1 Betaproteobacteria bacterium | reverse complement strand
CTCTACCAACTGAGCTATGCCGGCCTGCGGCGAATTATAGGAGTTTCCCGCGCCGCCGACAAACGAGGAACTATTTAATGACCGTCAATCGCGGCTTGCCGCGCGGCGGCGTTCTAGGGGCGCCAGCGGGACTATCCGTTTTTCCGTCGCCGGCGGTCTCCGGTGGCGGGGTTTCCGCTGCGAAGAACAAGCCCTCGCCGTTTTCGCGGCCATAGACGCCGACCACCGCGCCCACCGGCACTCGAATTTGCTGCGACACGCCATTGAAGCGCGCCGTAAATTCGATCAGGTCGTCGCCGATCGCCAAGTTTGGCGTCGCCGACGCGCCAATATTGAGAACGATCTGGCCATCCTGAACGTGCTCCATCGGCACC
>DOVS01000148.1 GCA_003519965.1 Betaproteobacteria bacterium | reverse complement strand
GCGGGTGTTGCCGCCGCAAATATCGGCGTAGGCGCAACGGCCGCAGCGCCCCGTGACGGGACGGGGGCGGGTTTTCAACCCCGCCATCAAGGGGTCGGAGCGGTCTGGCCAGATAGCCGAGAAGGGGCGCTCGCGCACGTTGCCTAGCGTATGATTCCACCAAAACGTATCGGGATGGACATTGCCTAGATTGTCGATGTTGGCCACGTGAAGACCGGACGCGTTACCGCCCCATTGCGCCAGCTTCTCCCGTAAACGAGCCTCTTGCTCGGGATAGCGGCGGCGTATCCAGTGCAGCAGAAAAACGCCATCGGCGTCGTTGTTGCCGGTAACGAACTCCTTGCGGATTCCTCGTTGCAATAGCCGCCAGTTGGTTTCAATCAGTTGCTCCATCGCTTGCCGGGTGGTGGCGAAGAAGGCGTCCGTGTCGCGGTGTTTGTTGCCGCGTCCGGCATAATTGAGATGAGATAGATAGAATTTGTCGATGGATTCGTCTTCCAGTAATTGCAGCAAGGCGGGAAGATCGCCAGCGTTGTTCTGTACCAGAGTGAAGCGGACACCCACTTTCACGCCGCTGGCCTTGCAAAGGCGGATGCCATGGAGCGCGGCGGCAAATGCGCCGTCTCGGCGGCGGAAGCGGTCGTGGGCGGCGTCCAAGCCGTCCAGGCTGACGCCCACGTAGTCGAAGCCGGCGGCGGCGATGGCGTCGATGTTGTGTTCATCGATCAAGGTGCCGTTGCTGGAGAGGGCGACGAAAAATCCTTGCGCCTTGGCGCGGCGGGCGATGTCGAAAATATCGGTGCGCAGCAGCGGTTCGCCGCCGGACAAGATCAACACCGGCACACGGAACGCCTTGAGGTCGTCCATGACGGTGAATACGTCGGCGGTGGAGAGTTCGCCGGCGAAATCCTTATCCGCCGAGATAGAGTAACAGTGCCGGCAAGTCAGGTTACAGCGCCGCAGCAGATTCCAAATCACCACCGGGCCCGGCGGTTCGCGCCGCGGGCCTGGCGGCGTCGGTTGGTGTAATTCTTGCAGAAAATGGGAAAGACGGAACATCGGCGCGGTTTTCCTATGATTGGGTTGATGATTCGACACGTTGCGTGTTTTCCGGCGACGCGCCGAAACGCAGCCCGGTTTTTTTCAGAATGCGCGTGCTGTAGAGAATCTGGTGGCCGTGGCTGGCATTGCCGATTAATCGGGCGATTTGCGCCGTTTTGTTTTCCACTTCCTCACGGCTGCGGCCATGCACCATGGCAAATAAGTTATAAGGCCAGTGTGGCGGATGGCGCGGGCGATGGTAGCAATGGCTGACGGATTCGAGTGCGCCCACTCGCGGTCCGATTTCGGCGATGCGGGCGTCGTCCACGTCCCATACCGTCATGCCGTTGGCGGTAAAACCCAAGGCGTAATGATTGGGAACGACGCCGATGCGGCGGATGACTCCCTGCGCCAGCAACCGGCGCAAGCGGGCCATGACTTCTTCGGGATCCCGTCCGATTTGCGCGGCGATTGTGTGGTACGGTTGCGCCACCAGCGGCAGGCCGCCTTGGGTGGCGAGAACGATTTGCCGGTCGATGTTGTCCAGTGGCGTTTTCATATCTCGAACCGCAAACCGATATAAAATTCGTCGAGTTTTGGTAGGTTATAGATGGGTAGTCCGGTGCGCCGTTCAATGTCCGCGAGGGTTCGCTCTATGGCGTCTGGCGTTTCCGCGGCTAACACAAACCACAAATTTAATGGGTGCTCCCGGCGATAATTATGGGCGACTTGGGGCAGGCCGTTGACGATTGCCGCCACGTGATCGAACTCATCCTCCGGCACGGACAGCGCTGCTAGCGTGAAGGCGCCGCCCATGCGTTCGGCGTCGTACATCGGGCCGAAACGAGATAGGACGCCCGCTTGCAGCAGAGCGGCGATATGCGCGATCACCATTTCCTCGGTAGTGTCCAGCCGTTCGGCGACGGCGGCGAAGGGTCGTGCGCAAACGGGGAAGTCGCCTTGCAACGTGTTGATGATCTGACGGTCGAGGGGGTCCATTACGCCGCCCTGGCCGATTCCATATAGCGCGCGCCGCACTGTTTGAAACGGCGGCGGCTGAATAGCACTTGGTGGCCGAAATCGTACAATCCGCATTCGTCGCGCAGTTTGGCCAGCGCCGTCCCCACGGTGGCGCGGTCGCGCCCATGCACCATGCAATAGAGATTATACGGCCAGTCGGGTAAATGGCGCTGGCGGCGGTAGCATAGGGTGATGAAGCTATATCGGCTGATGCAGCGCCCCAGTGCGGCGACCCGTTCATCGGGAATATCCCATACCGCCATGGCGTTGGCGCGAAACCCCAGCTCGTGATGACGGACGATAACGCCCCAACGTTTGATGAGCCCGCCTTGCACCATTTCTTTCAAACGCTGAATGACGCCTCTTTCCGTCATGCCCGTCTGGCGGGCGGCTTCTCGATAGGGGCGCGAGATTGGCGCGATCCCCGTCTGAATGGCGGCGATCAAGCGCCGGTCCAGCGTGTGCGGTGTAAACGGCGCTTGCGTGTTGTGGCGTTGCCGCCGTTGCGGCTTACCGTGCAGGTCGAAGCCGAGATCGATATGGTAATCCTCGATCATCGGCAAGTAGAGCGGACGGTGGCCGGATTGGCGCGCGATGTCGTGTAGCACCGTTTTCATGCGGGCGCGGCGGGCGGCGGCGATGACGAACCATATATTATAGGCATGCTCCCGTTCGTAATTGTGGTTAACCTCCGGGTAGGCGTTGATTTGCCGCGCTACCGCGTCTATCTGCTCGGGCGGCACAGCCAAGGCCGCCAGCGTGCTGGCGCCCAGCCGGTGGGGCGGGAACACGGCGCCGATACGGCTGATGACGCCGTGTTCCAGTAATTCTTGCAGTGTGCGCCGCACCGTGCTTTCGTCACTGTTCAGTGTTCGGGCGATCTCCTCAAAGGGTGCGGGCGTGAGGGGAAAGTTACGCTGGAACTCGTTAAGCAAACGCATTTCCAGAGGGGTCGTCATGGGGTTCCTCTCCGCGTGTCGTCCTACCACCCGAGTTTATACGCGCGTGGCGTGAAGAAAATCCCGCTCGGTTTATGAGAGGGTAGCTCCGTCACCCGCCGGAACGTGGCGGTGTCGTACACGACCAGCTTATTGCTGTCGCGCGCGGAAACCCATACATTTTCGCCGCGCGGGGTGAATTCTAGGAACAGCACGCCCTTTCCTGGCTTGAGCGTGCGAATAACCCGGCGGGTGGGCGCGTCGATTACTTGGATCGCGCCATTATCGGGGAAGGCGAAATCAACCCAGATATGGCGGCTATAAGGTTGGCCGACAACGAATACCGGCTGGCCGTAGGTTGGAATGACGCCGGCCTGGCGCCAGGTGTCGGTGTCGATCACCAGCACTTCGTGGTGTCCCACCGCCGGAACGAACGCATAGTGCTTGTAAAATCCCCAGCCTTCCAAGTGCGGCATTTTATACACTGGCAGCCGCCGCGAACCCTTGCCGTAGCCATTAAGGATGCGTTTGACGCCGTTCGGTAGATGCCACAGATCGAGCAAGGCCATGCCGTCCTCGCCGAATAAACCGGCAAGATAATAGCGGCCGTCGGGGGTAATAATGCCGTCGTAGGGTTCCTTGCCGACGCCGGTAAATTTGTGGATTACCGGGTGGGCCGGGGCCTTCATGTCCGCGGTCCAAATTTCCCCGGCGTTGTAGAGAGAGAACACGAAGCGGTCGCCGGGCGCGCTCACTAGCCCCACGACCTTGGAGCGTTTGCCGTCGGCGCCGATGGCGGGAATATCGGCGACTTGCGCTAGAGTGTCGCTGCGGAAGAATTTCACCCCGCCGGGAGTATAGTTGGCGGCGGCAATGAGTCGGCCGTCCTGGGAAATCGCGCCGCCGATGCTGTTGCCGGATTGCAGTACGCGCTTGACGATCCGCCGTCGCAGAATGTCCACCTTGGTCAAGCCGCCGTCGCGGCCGAACACATAGGCGTAGCGCTGATCGCGGGAAAACACCACCGTGGCGTGGGACAAATCGCCCAGCCCGCTAATTTCGCCCAGGATGGTGCGGGCCGTGGTGTCCACGATTTGCAGCTTGCCGCTGTCGCGCTCCACCACCACGCCCAAGTCGCCGGTGCCGCGCAACGGTTGCGTCGCACAGCCTTGCAAGGCGAACAGTGCGAAAAGTATGACGAACAGGTTACTGCGCATGCGGGAATCCTTTCATCAGTCGATTAACGATCCACGCCGCTTCCGCGTTGCTCATGAACGGGTTCCATGGCGGCATTGGGGTATTGGGACGGCCAAACAAAATAGTGTCCTTCAGACTTATTGGATTTTTTCCTTTGAGCGCTTGCGGTGTAAGCGCCGGCCCGAGCCCACCGGTAAGCCGAGAGCCGTGGCACGAGCCGCAATCTTCGCGCACCATGTCGATTAGCACCGCCCGTCGCGCGGGAGGGGGGGATGTGATGATCTGCGCGGGCGCGCCGTGAGCCAGTGGTAAGGTGGCGCTCAACATCAGGACCATCAGGCCGGTGGTGATTTTTTTTGGAGGCATGGCCGTTGCGTTCAGTATAAGCCGGAGGCGCCACGAGGACCCGGCGGAAAAGGAACGGCGCCAGCCGGGCGGCAAGCCGCCCGGCCAACCGGTTTTAATACACGTCGTCTTGCGTATTGTGGACGTTGAACTTGCCCGTCGGGGTAATCAAGCGGGGATCTTTGATGACCGCTTTGAGCTTGAGGGTCTTGTCGTTCACCACCACGAGCGCGGATTTATCCTTGGCGGCGTTCCATACCGAGAACCACACTTCGTTGCCGGCGGCGTTGTATTCTGGCTGTACGACGCGCTTCGGCCCCGGGCCTAAATTCGCCCATTGCGCAATCGGTAGGACTTGATAACCCTTTTCTAAATGGCGGGTGTCGAACACCGCCACCGACTGATGAATCTTGGCGTCCGGGTTGAGCGGCGTGTCCACGTATAAGTGGTGCGATTTGGGATTGGTCTTGATAAACAGCGAGCCGCCGCCCTGACCTTTCAGGTAGCGCACCACGGTCCAGGCGTATTGCTTGTGATGCACTGGGTCGGTGCCGATAATGGCGATTTTGTTATCCCCCAGGTCGCTGGTTGCCCATACCGGCCCGTATTTCGGGTCGATAAAGTTGGCGCCGCGCCCCGGATGAGGCGTTTTGCCCACGTCGATCAGTTTGACCAACCGGTCTTTCTTGGTATCGATGACGGCGATTTTGTTAGAGGCGTTAGCCGCGTCCATGAAATAGCGGTGGGTCGATTCGAAACCGCCGTCATGGAGGAAGCGGGCGGCGTCGATCATGGTGATTTTAAGGTCGTGTAAATTGGAATAATTCACCATGTACACCTTGCCGGTTTCCTTGACGTTGACCACGAA
>DOVS01000086.1 GCA_003519965.1 Betaproteobacteria bacterium | reverse complement strand
CTCGCTGCCGATTGCTCGTCAGACGTTTTTGCGCCGTCGCCCGTCCCGCCGTCAGTCCGCCTATTCGTTGTTGGATTTGCCGCAATCGCCGATCGCGCGCGCGGTCGATTTCCTGCTCGTTGACGTAAGTGGCGAGCAGGGCGCGGTCGCGGCGCGCTTGCGCCTTGGCTTGTTTCCGCGCCGCTTCCCGCGCCTTGATTTGTTCCGACGTTAGCGCGGCGCCGGGCTTTTTAACCACGATGCCGCGCTGATTGAGTTCGCTCGCCGCCTGGCTGGAGAATTGCGGTGGAATGGTGTCGCCGTAATGGACGTCGCCTTTATCGTCCACCCATTTGTACATTCGGGCCATGGCGGGCGGGACGAGAAAGACGCACAGTAGGATCAATCCTAGTAAATAGCGCATCGTTATTCTCCTTGCGTTGCACCGTAGCGGTTTCTATATTCTAGGACGGCATGACGGTAGCGCGCCATGTCCTGATGGTCTTGAAGGAAGCCGAGCAAATCGTCGAGGGTGGCGACGCAAATGACCGGCAAGCCGCCGCGGCGCACCGCGTCCACCGCGGATAATGCGTCGTTGCCGCGCTCCATGCGGTCGAGGGCGATGACGACGCCGCACGGCTCGGCGCCGTGGCGGCGGANNCCACCGATTCGCGCACCGAGGCGCCGGCGGAAATCACGTCGTCCACGATGAGCACCCGCCCCTGGAGCGGCGCGCCAACCACCTGTCCGCCTTCGCCATGGTCTTTCGCCTCTTTGCGGTTAAAGCAAAAGGGTGCGTTGCGCCCGCTTTCGGCCAGGGCGATGGCGATGCCGGCGACCAGGGGGATGCCTTTGTACGCCGGTCCGAACAACATGTCGAATTCAAGCTTCGCCGCCAGCATGGCTTTGGCGTAGAATTGCGTCAGCCGCCGTAGGGAGTCGCCGTCGTTGAACAGGCCGGTGTTAAAGAAATACGGCGACAACCGGCCGGCTTTGGTGGTGAATTCGCCAAAACGCAGCACGTTTTTCTCGATGGCGAACTGGATGAACGCCTGACGGAAATTCGACATCGGATACCTTATAGCAATATTCCGGAGAGGTGATTGCGCATTATAACCCTGAACCTGAACGGCATCCGTTCCGCCGCCAAAAAGGAATTCTTCGATTGGATGCCGCGTCAGCGCGCGGATATCGTCTGCGTGCAAGAACTCAAGGCGCAAGCCGCCGACATGGCCCCGGCCCTGCATGCTCCCGACGGGTACCATGGGGTTTTCCACTATGCCGAGAAACGAGGCTATAGCGGCGTCGGGCTCTATAGCCGGCGTGCGCCGGATCGTCTCGTCGAAGGATTGGGCGTCGCCGACATCGACGCCGAAGGCCGTTATCTCCGCGCCGATTTCGGCAACTTGAGCGTGATCTCCCTTTATCTTCCCTCCGGCTCCAGTTCCGCCGTACGCCAGGCGGCCAAGTTCGATTTTATGGCGCGCTTTCATCCGCATTTGCAGGATTTAATGGCCGGCGGACGCGACGTTATTCTGTGCGGCGACTGGAATATCGCCCACCGGGAGATCGATCTGAAAAACTGGCGTGCTAACCGGAAACATTCGGGTTTTCTGCCCGAGGAGCGGAGCTGGCTTGACCAGGTGTTCGACGAGATCGGTTTCGTTGACGTATTCCGCCGCTTGAATCCAGCGGCGGAACAGTACACGTGGTGGTCGAATCGCGGTCAGGCGTGGGCCAAGAACGTGGGGTGGCGCATCGATTACCATATCGCGACCCCCGCCATCGCGGCGGCCGCCAAGACCGCGGAGATCTACCGGGCGCAACGGTTTTCCGATCATGCGCCGTTGACCATCGATTACGATGTCGCTTTTTGACGGCGGATACGCCGGGAGCGTGCGAACGGGTCCGGCGGGAGCCGTACTTGCCGGCGGCTAAGGTCGTGGCGCGCTCAAGACCGGGAACTCTATGACAACATCGCCTTATATTGACGTATTCCGCAACCGCCGCATTGCGACGGTGTTATTGCTGGGGTTTTCCTCCGGTTTGCCGCTGGCGTTGGCGGGCGGTACGCTGCAAGCGTGGCTGACCACCGCCGGGGTGAATATCGAAACCATCGGTATTTTCTCTCTGGTGGGGTTGCCCTACACGCTGAAGTTTTTGTGGGCGCCGTTCCTCGACCGCTTCGTACCGCCGTTGCTGGGACGGCGGCGCGGCTGGATTTTGGTATTGCAAGCCGCGCTGGGGTTGGTTCTCGCCGCCATGGGCGGGATTTCCCCTCAGCGGGCGCCGCTTTCCTTGGCGTTGTTCGCGTTGTTGCTCGCGTTCGGCTCCGCGTCCCAGGATACCGTGATCGACGCTTATCGCACCGATGTTTTGCGCGAAAAGGAGCGGGGCGCGGGGGCGGCCGTGGCGGTGCTCGGCTATCGCATCGCCATGCTGGTGTCGGGGGCGCTGGCGCTGGTGCTGTCGGATCAGATCGGCTGGCGCCACACGTATTGGCTCATGGCCTGGCTGATGGCGGCGGGAATGCTCGTTACCTTGTTCGGCCCGGAACCGGAAAACGAACCGGCGCCGCCCAAGACGTTGGAGGAAGCGGTGATCGGGCCGCTTAAAGAGTTCTTTAGCCGGCACGGCGCGCTCACGCTGTTGTTGTTGATCGTATTGTATAAGCTGGGCGATGCATTCGCCGGCACCCTGACCACGACCTTTCTGATTCGCGGCGTGGGCTTCACCCCGACCGATGTCGGCACGATCAACAAGGGGCTGGGGATGCTGGCCACCATCGCCGGCGCATTGTATGGCGGCGCGCTGATGGCCCGGCTGGGGCTTTATCGGTCACTGATGTTGTTCGGAATTTTACAGGGCGTATCGAACCTGTCCTTCATGCTGTTGGCGTGGGTTGGAAAGAGCTATGCGCTGATGGTGCTGGCGGTGGGAATCGAGAACCTAACCGGCGGAATGGGGACGGCGGCGTTCGTCGCCTTGCTGATGGCGCTGTGCGATCATCGCTACACGGCGACTCAGTACGCCTTGCTGTCGGCGGCGTCGGCGATCGGCCGAGTGTTTATCGGCCCGCCTTCCGGCTTTATCGTCGAGGCGGTGGGTTGGGTGATGTTCTTCTTCTTCACGACCCTCGCCGCGCTGCCGGGCTTATGGCTGCTTTGGCGAATGCGGCGCGATATCGCCGGGCTGGAGCACGGAAACGGCCGTGCCTGAGCTCAGTTTTCTGTCGGTTTTCGTGGTGGGACTGCTCGGCGGTGCGCATTGCGTCGGCATGTGCGGCGGCATCGTCGGTGCGCTGTCGATGCAAATGCCGGACGCGCGCGCGCAATGGCGCTACCATGCGGCTTATAACGTTGGCCGGATCTCCAGTTATGCCGTGGCGGGACTGCTGGCCGGGTTGATCGGCGAGAGTAGTTTACTGTTGAAGGGTTTCTTGCCGGTGCAGGAAGTGATGTACACCGCGGCCAACCTGTTGTTGATCGCCCTCGGCTTGTATCTTGCCGGGTTATGGCGGGCCGTGGTGTATATCGAGCGCGCCGGGGCGGTGGTTTGGCGGCGGGTGCAGCCGCTGACCCGCC
>DOVS01000109.1 GCA_003519965.1 Betaproteobacteria bacterium | reverse complement strand
AAGACGTCAACGTCATATTTATGTGGCTATTTGGTTTTACATTGCTACATTCGTAACCATTGCTGTATTACATATATTCAATAATTTAGAATTACCTGTATCAGCATTTAAAAGTTATTCAGTGTATGCAGGCGTACAAGATGCTATGGTGCAATGGTGGTACGGGCATAACGCGGTGGGCTTTTTTCTGACTGCCGCTTTCCTGGGCATGATGTACTATTTCGTTCCCAAGCAAGCCGGCCGCCCGGTTTATTCTTACCGCTTGTCCATCGTTCATTTCTGGGCGCTCGGCTTCCTTTACATGTGGGCCGGTCCTCATCACCTGCACTGGACGGCGTTGCCCGACTGGGTGTCGACCCTAGGCGCGACGTTCTCCATCATGTTGCTGCTCCCTTCCTGGGGCGGCATGATTAACGGCATCATGACGTTGTCCGGGGCGTGGGACAAGTTGCGCACCGACCCCATTATGCGTTTCATGATCGTGGCGTTGTCCTTCTATGGCATGTCTACGTTTGAAGGCCCGATGATGGCGCTGAAAGATGTGAACGCGCTGTCCCATTACACGGACTGGACGATCGGCCATGTGCATTCCGGCACGCTGGGATGGGTGGCGATGATTACGTTCGGTTCTATGTACCATATGATTCCTCGTTTGTGGGACACCCAGCTGTATAGCAAAAAATTGATCACCGTCCACTTCTGGCTGGCGACCATCGGTATTTTGCTTTATATCGTCTCGATGTGGATTTCCGGCATCATGCAAGGGCTGATGTGGCGCGCCTATGACGACTTCGGCAACTTGCAATATTCCTTCGTCGAGTCCGTCGCGGCCGCGCATCCCTTCTATGTCATGCGCGCCATCGGCGGGGTGGTCTTCCTGTCGGGCATGATTGTCATGGTGTACAACTGCGCGATGACTATCTCGCGAGGCAAGGCCGCCGTCGGCGATATGCACATTGCCAGCGCCCAGGGAAGCGCAGCGTAATTCGGAGGATGCGGTAGGCATCGTTGAAGAAATACTTGGCTTGCCGGGGAGTGGAAAGAAAAGCGCTTCCCGGCGCCGGAACTTGATTGAGGGGAATCATGTTTAAGTTCACCCATGACACAATTGAAAGAAACGTCGGCCTGATGATCGTACTGATGATGCTGGCCATCAGTATTGGCGGGATGGTGGAAATTATTCCGCTGTTTTTCATCAAGGGAACCGTGGAGCCCGTTAAGGGCGTGAGACCCTATACGCCGCTTGAGCAGTTGGGGAGAGATATTTATGTCAAGGATGGCTGCTACCTTTGCCATTCCCAAATGATCCGCCCATTCCGAGACGAAGAGCTGCGTTATGGTCATTACTCCCTCGCGGCCGAGTCGCAGTACGACCATCCTTTTCAGTGGGGCTCTAAGCGCACCGGGCCCGATCTGGCGCGCGTCGGCAAGAAGTACTCTAACGAATGGCAAGTTCAGCATCTCATCGCGCCGCGCTCCATGGTGCCGGAGTCGGTTATGCCGAATTTCCCATGGTTGCTGACAACGCCGCTGGATTACTCCGATATTAAGGATAAAATGCGGGCGCTGCGCGATGTCGGCGTGCCTTACTCCGCAACGAAGGCGGAATACGAGCGGAATGTTAAAAAATTCGGCCCAAAAGTGGCGGAAATGCTGAAAATCTCCGACGCCGAAAAGAATATTATTTGGCAAGTGAAGCATGGCTTTAATGGCGTGCCGGGAGACTATGACGGGAATCCCAACAACATCACCGAGATGGACGCGTTGGTCGCCTATCTTCAAGTACTCGGCACCATGGTCAATTTCAATAAGTACGATAACGACCAATTCGTGCAATATCGTTAAGGAGACTATTCATGGGATGGATGGAATGGTTGGCCGATTATGAGAAAACGGCGCCGATATCGCTGGTCATCTTCTTCGTTGTGTTTTGCCTGATCCTGTTTTACCTCTTCAGCGACAAGGAAAGAGGGCAACGGCTTGAATCCTATAAAAACATTCCGTTAATGGACGATCAGGACGTAGAGGAAATCAAACAATGAGTCAAGAAAACGAGGTGGAAACAACGGGGCACGTCTGGGATGGAGACTTGCAAGAGTATAACAATCCGCTGCCAAGGTGGTGGATTTGGGGGTTCTATGCATCGGTGGCGTTTGCCATTGTTTATTGGTTTATTTATCCTTCATGGCCGGTTGCCGGGCACTTTTTAACGGGGTTCGATACCGTTACTTATGTCAACAACAAGGGCGAAAAAAAGACCGTCCACTGGAACTCGCGCGCCGAGTTGATGGCGAACATGAACCAGTATGCGGCTAAGCAGAAGCCCTATTTCGATAAAATCGCAGCGACGCCGTTTAAGAAAATCAAAGCCGACCCGGGGCTGAACGATTTTATCGCGTCCTCGGGCAGGACGCTGTTTGCGGATAACTGCGCGGCGTGCCACCAGGCTGGCGGCCAAGGGAAGATTGGCTTCGCGCCGAATCTAACCGACGACGACTGGCTGCACGGCGGCACTTATAAGGCGATCCAGCAAAGCATCGTCAATGGGCGCGAGGGCGTCATGCCAGCGAAAGGACTCGACCCCAACATGACCGACAAGCAAGCGACCGCGCTCGCTAACTATGTGCTCAGTCTCTCTGGCGAGCCGCATGATGCGACGCTGGTTGCTCAAGGGAGTGCGCTGTTCCACGGCGCGGCCGGCTGCTTTAGCTGCCACGGCGCTAACGCCAAAGGCAATCAACTGATCGGTTCGGCGAATCTCACCGATAAAATTTGGTTGTGGGCTAGCAGCCCAGGCGCTCAAACCAAGGCGGCGAAGGTGGAAGCGGTTAAACAAGTCATTCTTACCGGCATTAACGACCCCAATAGTATTCACAAAGGGGTAATGCCGGCATGGAAAGGGCGTTTATCCGGAGAGCAAATCAAGGTGTTAACGGCCTATGTCCATGATACCTTGGGTGGTGGCGAGTAATTTTTGAAAGCATCGAATTAAAGGCCCCGGGGAGGCTTGTCCGGGGCTTTTTTTATTCCAGTGGCAAGCGTATTAGACCGCGTGGGGGAGATAACGCGCTGGCGGTTTGTGACAGGCGAAGCAAATGAAAGACGGTGGTGGGGAATAGCATGGAGAATCAGCAAGCGCAGGAATCGCTTTACCAGAAAAGAATTCCGATTTTTCCGCGATCGGTGAGCGGGAAATTCCGCCGCTTCAAGACAACCGTGTTGGTTGTCGCCTATGCCGTGTATTTCCTTCTGCCCTGGCTGCCTTGGCAGCGGGCCGACGCGGCGCACCAAGCGGTGTTGTTCGATTTGGTGGGGCGGCGTTTCTTGATTTTCAATCTGGTGATTTATCCTCAAGACATCATCGCTCTTTCCTTATTATTGTTTATTGCTGCGGTCACCCTGTTTTTCGTTACCGGCTTGGTGGGGCGCGCTTTCTGCGGTTACTTTTGTTTTCAGACTCTGTGGACGGATGCGTATATTTTCATCGAGCGATGGGTGCAAGGAGAGCGGCCGGCGCGGATTCGCCTGAATAAGCAGTCTTGGAACGCCGAGAAAATCTGGAAATACGGGTTAACCCACTTGCTTTGGTTAACGCTGGCTTTTTGGACCGGGCTGTCCTTTATCCTCTATTTTAGCTACGCGCCTTCCTTATTTATAGAATTTTTCTCGGGTTCGCTGCCGAGCGTCGCCTACGTTACCGTATTAATCTTGACGCTGACGACTTACGCGGCGGCAGGCTGGATGCGGGAGCAGGTTTGTATGTACATGTGTCCCTATGCGCGTTTTCAAAGCGCC
>DOVS01000237.1:5168-5413 GCA_003519965.1 Betaproteobacteria bacterium | reverse complement strand
CGCCCGGCGGCTGAGCGCCTCGACCATTTGGTATAAGTAAGGCGCGCTGTGCGCATCCACCTCGCGGGCATGGTACATTCGCAGCACCATCCGGTCCGAATTCCAATACGCCCAAAGATTAATCCCGCCGCCCAGCAACAACGCCAGCAGCATGCCCTGGGCGCCGCCGATAGCAAGGCCCACCGCGCCGAATAACGCAACGATGGCTGCCATGAGTATCGATGTTTTCAGCCAATTTCCCATCA
>DOVS01000237.1:0-5113 GCA_003519965.1 Betaproteobacteria bacterium | reverse complement strand
GCTAGCGTTTAGATAGGGCGCGTCGGGAACAATTTCAATCTCCCAGCCGGCTTCCCGGCGTTATCGGATTGCCCGCCAAGAATTGCGCCGCCGTCATTCGCTTACCGCCCGCTTTTTGCAGGGTGCGCAAGCGCAAGACCCCTTCGCCGCAAGCGACGGCGATCCCTTCGTGGTTAGCGTGGAGGAGGGCGCCGGGTTCGCCGCCGCCGGCTGCCGCCTCCGCTTCCCAAATGCGCCAAACATCGCCTTGGCTTGTGGTTCTGGCGACCGGAAAGGGATTATACGCCCGCACCGCCCGCGCGAGATATTGCGCGCTTTTCGTCCAATCCAGCGCGGCTTCGTCCTTGGAAATTTTAACCGCGTAAGTCGCGTCGCGCTCTTTTTGCGCGACCGGCGTAAGTTCGCCGATTCGCCCGAGCGCCTCGACAATCAGCGATGCGCCCAGCGCCGCCAGCTTGTCGTGTAGGGTTTGCGCCGTATCGCGGCCGTCTATCGGTTCCCGCCGTTGCAGAAGAACCGCGCCGGTGTCCAGTCCGGCATCCATCTGCATGATGCTAATGCCGGTTTCCGCATCCCCCGCTAGAATCGCCCGTTGAATCGGCGCCGCGCCGCGCCAACGCGGCAACAGCGAAGCATGAATATTCAGGCAACCGCGGGAAGGCAGCGCCAGCACCGCCGGGGGAAGGATCAAGCCGTAGGCGGCGACAACCATCGCATCCGCTTGCATCGTGGTTAATGCGGCTTGTGTTTCCGAGGCGTTGAGCGTTTGCGGCTGCATAACCAGTAAATCATGCTTAAGCGCCAATTGCTTAACTGGGCTCATGGCAAGCTTCATCCCGCGTCCCGCCCGGCGGTCGGGCTGTGTCAACACCAGGACGATTTCATGTCCCGCCGCCAATAACGCCGCGAGCGCCGCTGCAGCAAATTCCGGCGTTCCCGCAAAGATTAGCCGCATTACATCGTTTCGCGCATTAGCTTGGTTAGTTTCGCCCGGGTGCGCGTTTGCTTCAAGCGGGATAGATATTCCACGAACACCTTTCCCTTCAAATGATCGATTTCGTGCTGAATACACACCGCCAGCACGCCGTCGGTTTCCAGCGTGAAATGCGCGCCGCCGCGATCGAGCGCTTCCACTCGGATCCATTCGGCGCGAGTGACTTTATCGTAAATACCCGGTACCGACAGACAGCCTTCTTCCCGTTCGCAGCTTCCCTCGCTTGCGGTGATTTTCGGGTTAATCAGCACCAGGGGTTGATCGTGACTTTCCGAAACGTCGATAACGACAACCTGCTTGTGAACATTCACCTGGGTTGCCGCCAGGCCGATTCCCGGCGCGGCGCGCATGGTTTCCTCCATGTCGTCGACCAGCCGGCGAATTTCGTCGGTGACCGCCGGCACGGGCGACGCGATCGTATGCAACCGAGGATCGGGATAGTGTAAGACGGTTAAAATCGCCATAGAACTTGCTTATTTATCTGATTCCATGCAGAATTCGTCGTGATCTTCGTCACTTTATCGAGTGCCGCGGCGCGTTAGGCCGCCGACATTAAAAAGACCAAAGCGATCATGCGTAAACTCATTATACCCTTCCTTCTACTTTTCCTTTCAACCTGCCTGCCGGTGTCTGGCGCGGACATCTCGCTGCAAAGCCACGCGCCGGCGCGCTATACCGTTGTTAAAGGAGATACCTTATGGGGAATCGCCGGGAAATTTTTAAAAAATCCATGGCAATGGCCGCAAATTTGGCAACTGAACCGCCAGAAAATAGCCAACCCCGACTTGATTTATCCCGGCGACGTTATCGTGCTGACCCGAGAAAATGGCGTGCCTGTTCTCCGGTTGCTGCGCGGTAGTGCATTGCCGACGGTTACGCTGTCTCCTAAAGTCTACGCCGAGCCGTCCAGTTTTCGCGCCATTCCCAGTATTCCGCCGGAAATAATCGAACCGTTTTTAACCCAACCGCTAGTCGTGGCGAACGATGCGCTGAACAAAGCTCCGCGTATCGTCGCCGCCCAAGATCACCGGGTCATTCTCGGCGCCGGCGACATCGCGTATGTTAGCGGCCTTGGCGATTCCCAGCAAAACCGCTGGCAAATTTACCGTCCTGGTAAAATGCTGGTCGATCCCGTTTCCCACGAGTCCCTGGGACGCGAGGCGGTTTATCTCGGCATCGCCCGATTGGTGCGAAAAGGAAAACCGGCGACGATCCAGATCGTTCAATCGACCCAGGAAATCAATATTGGCGACCGCCTCGTTTCCGCGCCGGAAGAAACCGTTCCCGTTTTTATCCCCCATGCGCCGGAAAAGCCCGTCTCGGGTGAGATTATTTCCGCTTTCGGCGGGATCACCGAATTTGGCCAGAACGCCATCGTGGTCATTAACCGAGGAAAGCGCAATGGGATCGATAATGGCGCGGTACTGGCGCTGTACCGCCGAGGGAACGATTTCGACATCAAAGCGGAAACCGAGGGCGGCGTCAAATTGCCGCTAGAACGCTATGGCTTAATTTTAGTTTTCCGCACGTTCGACAAGGTTGCCTACGCACTAGTCACGACGATTACACGTCCGGTCCATCTTTACGATTTGGTAAAAAACCCCTGATTCGCCGCGTTTAGCGCAACCCTTTCTGGCCATGACGGCTACCGATCACGACGATCTCGTTTATTGGCTCACCTTGAGCCGTATTCCCGGTCTTGGTGTTACCGGCGTCAACAAACTGTTGCTAGCTTTCGGCGAACCGCGCACGGTTTTTTCCGCGCCGGCTTCCGCCTTACGAATGCACGTGCCGCGCGCGGTCGCCGACGAGATTCGCCACGGCCCGCGCCATGCGGTGGCGGAACCTGTTTTCTCTTGGCTGGCGCAATCGGGTAATGCGCTAATTACCTTGGCCGATTCGGACTATCCCGCCGCGTTGCTGCAAATAGCCAATCCACCGCCATTACTTTATCTTAAAGGACGGCGCGAACTGCTCGGTCAACCGGCCATAGCCATTGTCGGCAGCCGCCATGGGACGCCGCAAGGCCTGCTCGACGCCCACGCCTTCGCAACGACGTTTAGCGATAATGGTCTATGCATCATTAGCGGCTTAGCGTTAGGCATCGACGCCGCCGCTCACCGCGGCGGTTTAGCGGGCGCATCCGCCACGATTGCAATTGTCGGCACCGGATTGGATATTGTTTACCCGCGCGCAAACCACCATCTCGCCCACGACATCGCCAATCGGGGATTGCTGGTTTCCGAATTTCCCTTAGGCACTGCGGCGAAAAGTGGAAATTTTCCTCGGCGCAACCGGCTCATTAGCGGATTATCCTTGGGCTGTTTGATTATCGAGGCGGCGCAACGCAGTGGTTCCTTAATTACAGCCCGCCTTGCCGCCGAACAAGGACGAGAAGTTTTCGCGTTGCCCGGATCCATCCACTCTCCCTTGGCCAAGGGTTGCCACGCATTGATTAAGCAAGGCGCTAAATTAGCGGAGTGCGCGCAGGACATTCTTGACGAAATTTCCTGGCGGCCCTCCGCCATTGTCCTTCAAAAAACGAATCGCCAGGCGTCCTCGCCGCCCGCCTCTGCCGAGCACGAGCGATTACTTTCGGCGATGGGCCATACGCCATGCGATATTTCGACGCTGGCGGCGCGCAGCGGGTTGACGTCCGAAGTGGTTTGCGCCATTCTTTTGGAAATGGAGCTAGACGGTAAAGTCGCCGCTCTACCCGGCGGTTTTTACCAATGCGTTATTCATTGACGCCGCTGATTTGAAGGGTTTTTTATGTTTGAAATTCTCGTTTATCTCTTTGAAAATTATCTGGATGCGAATTTCCATCCCGATCAGGATTATCTAGAGCGAGAATTATCCGCCGCCGGTTTTAATAGCGATGAAATTTCCCAGGCGTTTACTTGGCTGCACGAACTGGAAACTCTAGTTAAAGAATCGTCTCCCCCGGATTTTTCCAGCAATAGTTCATTGCGTTGCTATCATGATCGTGAACTTAAGAAAATTAATCCAGAGAGCCGCGGATTCCTTATTTTTCTTGAAACATCCCATGTGATTACGCCGGTGCAACGGGAATGGGTAATCGATCGCATAATGGCGCTGGATATCGCAGAGGTCTCGTTGGAGCAAGTGAAATGGATCGTGTTGCTCGTCCTTTGGCGACAGGGTAACGTCGACGACACCTTGTTTCTCGAAGAACTTTTGCTCGACGAAAGCGATACGCCGTTACATTAATAAATTCAATCGGCTTGCTTTCCACCGCGTGAGTTCTTATCATTTCGCGCTTTACCTTAGAAATAAGCGCGCATGTCACATTCTCTCGTCATCGTCGAATCACCGGCAAAAGCCAAAACGCTTAAACGCTATCTTGGCGAAGATTTCGATATCCTGGCTTCCTATGGCCATGTGCGCGATCTGGTCCCGAAACAAGGCGCGGTTGATCCTGAGCAAGGTTTCGCGATGAAGTACGCGCTGATCGCGCGCAATGCGAAACATGTCGATGCCATTATCAAAGCGGTTAAAAGCGCGGACGCCGTCTATCTCGCAACCGACCCGGATCGGGAAGGCGAGGCCATTGCTTGGCACTTGAGCGAAATCCTGCATTCTAAAAAGCTTACAAATAATAAAATAATTAAACGGGTTGTCTTTCACGAGATTACCCGTAGCGCCATTCAGGAGGCTGTCGCCCATCCTCGAGATATCTCCATGGATTTAGTCAATGCGCAGCAGGCCCGCCGGGCGCTCGACTATTTAGTTGGTTTTAACCTATCCCCGCTGCTATGGCGCAAAATCCGCCGTGGATTATCCGCGGGGCGGGTGCAAAGCCCGGCGTTACGCTTAATTGCCGAGCGTGAACAGGAAATTACCGCGTTCACTCCCCGGGAATTTTGGTCTATCCATTTGGACAGCCATAAAGAAACGCAAAAATTTAGCGCAAAGCTGTTTCAATTCGGTGGCGAAAAGCTCGATCAATTCAGTATTGGCAACGCCGCGCGCAACGACGAAATTATCCATTCCCTATCGCAAGCGAATAACAACGACGCGATCGTGCGTAAGGTCGACAAGAAACGAAAACAACGTCAGCCCGCACAACCGTTTACCACGTCCACCTTGCAGCAGGAG
>DOVS01000188.1 GCA_003519965.1 Betaproteobacteria bacterium | reverse complement strand
CATCTACATAGTCACGCCACCTCGGGATTGGCTGCGATGAGTTTTTTGCGAGGCGTCGAGAACGGCGCCGCTATCCTGGATAGCTGTATTTCTTCTTTCTCGGAAGGCGCGTCCCACCCGACCACCGAAAGCGTGGTCGCGGCCTTGGCGGGAACGGAGTACGACACCGGACTCGATTTGCCGGCGCTACAGGAAATCGCCGCCTATTTCCGGGAAATACGGAAAAAATACTGGCAATTTGAAACGGAATTCACCGGCGTCGATACGCGGGTGCTGGTTAATCAGGTGCCTGGCGGGATGATATCCAATCTCTCCAATCAGCTTAAGGAGCAGGACGCCTTGCCCCGCATCGATGAAGTCCTCGCGGAAATTCCTCGGGTGCGCGAGGATTTAGGCTATCCACCGCTTGTGACGCCCACCTCCCAGATCGTGGGCACTCAGGCTGTGCTGAATGTCCTGACCGGCGCGCGTTATAAAAGCATTACTACCGAAGTCAAACATTATCTGCAAGGCCGTTATGGTAAAACGCCCGGAAAGATCAATTCCGAAGTGCGTAGTATTGCGATTGGCAATGCCGAGGTTATTACTTGCCGTCCCGCCGACTTATTAGAGGATGAGCTAGATAAACTGCGCGGCGAGATCGAGAATCTGGCGAAAACCGACGAAGACATCCTCAGCTACGCCATGTTCCCGGAACTAGGCCGGACGTTTCTCCAGGAACGCGCCGCAGGGACGTTAAAACCGGAACCACTACGGCCTGTTGGCGCTAAAAACGCCGCAGCGTCCCGCTTTGCGCCCAATGAATTCAATATCACGCTGCATGGCGAAACCTACCATATCAAGCTGACCGGAACCGGCCACGCGGGAGAAGAAAAACGTCCCTTCTACGTTTCCGTGGATGGCGTGCCGGAAGAAGTCGTGATCGAAACCTTGAACGAAATTGAATTAGCCGCCGAGGCAAGCGCCGCCAAGGCAAAAAACGCCACGGCCGCGGCGTCGGCTCAAGGAAGCGGCAAACGTCCTCGTCCCACGCACCAGGGACACGTCACCACCGCCATGCCGGGCGTCATCGTCGACATCATGGTGACCGTCGGCGCCAAAGTGAACGCCGGCGATCCCGTGTTGGTCATCGAAGCGATGAAAATGGAGAACGAAATCCAAGCGCCGGTTTCCGGGACGGTCATCGCCATCCATGTCAACAAAGGCGATAGCGTCACACCCGATGAGGCGCTGCTCGAAATTCAGCCGGAGTAAGCACCGAAATGGACAGACTTCCGTTTCCGCTGGTTCTCGCCTCTACCTCGCCCTATCGCCGAGAATTACTGACGCGGCTGCAATTGCCTTTCGCAGTTATTTCCCCTGAGGTCGACGAAACCCCGCGCGAGGGAGAACGCCCGCAAGACACCGCTCGCCGTTTATCCGTGGCCAAGGCAACGGCGGTAGCGAAAACGTATCCCGCTGCGCTGATTATCGGTTCCGATCAAGTCGCCGTTCTAGACGGCGTTCAGCTCGGCAAACCGCATACCCATGAAAATGCCTTCCGGCAATTGCAAACGATGCGGGGACGCCGCGTTGTTTTTCATACGGCGCTGACGCTGCTCAATAGCCACAGTGGCAATTGCCAGACACAAGTCGTACCGTTCGACGTGACGTTCCGTCATTATGACGATGGCCTGATTCAGCGTTATCTCGATAAAGAACAACCCTATAATTGCGCCGGTAGCGCAAAATCTGAGGGCTTAGGCATCGTGCTGATCGAAAAAATGTCGGGAGACGACCCCAATACGCTGATTGGCCTCCCGCTGATTGCTCTCGTCGATATGTTGCACAACGAAGGGGCGTCCATCGTTTAAGCGGATGGGGCCGTAATGTTCGTAGTCCTCTACCCTATCCAGGACATTTGATCTCCAGATCGGTTGATCTCCTCACCCTCTTTGAGAAATCTTCGCGCCGACACTGAACGAACATATGTCGTCCCATGCGTTGGCCGCCATGGCGATGCAATCGAACGATAGGAAATATAGGGGAGATGTTGGAAACCGGACGCCCAATAGCGACGGATTTCGGCACGGAATGAACCGGATTTGTCCATGCCTACGGCATTCCTATTGTTCCCCCTGGCCGGACCTTCCGTCATTCTTCCCGCACTCATGGTTTTCAGGCTGAACGGTCGATGTTTCACCGTTATCCACCCGCGGATAAGCATCGGCGCATCCACGGTTGCGTGAAATCGGCGTCGGCGCCCTCGCTATGCAGCGCCACGTAGATATTCATCGAAGCGTCTGACCGTCTTACTCCCGGTAGATCGATAGTCTTGGCGCCTATGCCGTTTCGACGCCGGCCGGTGATTTAATGCGCTTCGGTCGGTGAATACCCCAAATCGGCAAACGGTGTAAGGAATCGCCGGACATGGAGAAATCGGCGACCTTAGGAACCCGCCTCTTGGATGGAAATCATGGCGTCTAAGCGCATCTCGGCAACGGAGCCGTCGCCGCGCTGGAAGGTCAGCCACTCGGCGCTACCGCGAGTTTTCACATCCAGTGGCGCTACTTGTTCCTGGAGAACGGTGCTGTCTTCCCCATAATATTGCAGAATCAAGGGGATTTTACGCAATACGCTAAACTCCAGCCGCTCATGCAATGCGCACGAAATCGGCCGATAATCTTTCGTCACGGCGTATTCAATACAGTTGCAGTCCGGCGGACCTAACCAACGTGTACACGCGCTCTGTCGCCGCTGCGCCGAAACGCCGGGCAAAGCGCTCCGCCCATCCCTGGTGGGGCGTATAATTGACGATGCGGTCGGCTTTAATAATGCGCCGCGCCACATAATCGGTACTGCCCACGGCGTCCGCCAATCCGAGTTGGATGCTCTTTGCACCAGTCCATACCAAACCGCTAAAGGTATTTTTATTTACTTTTAACCGGCTGCCGCGCCCGCGGCGCACGGCGTTAATGAAATTTTGGTGGATTTCTTCAAGCATGCTCAGCGCATATTGCTTCTGCGCTGGCTCCATGGGCGAGAATGGGTCGAGAAACCCCTTGTTTTTACCTGCGGTCAGCAAACGGCGCTCGATGCCAAGTTTTTGCAACGTGCCGGTAAAACCAAAGCCGTCCATTAACACACCGATAGAACCGACAAGACTCGACGGGTTGACAAAAATTTTGTCCGTCGCCACGGCGACATAGTAGCCGCCGGAGGCGCAAATGTCCTCCACGACCGCATAAATCGGGATATTGGGATATTTTGCCCGCAACCGCCAGATTTCCTTGTTGATATAACTCGCTTGCACCGGGCTGCCGCCAGGGCTGTTAATGCGGAGAACGACTCCTTTGGTATTCTTGTTTTTAAAGGCGGCGTCCAAGCCATGGATGATATTGTCGGCGCTCGCGTCGCTATTCGCCGAAATCACCCCGTGCAAATCCACCAACGCGGTATGTTTGCCGTGATGCACATCGACTTTATTGAACCAGCCTAGAAATTTGAACAGCAGAAGAAACAAAAAAATGAAGGTTAACGATTTAAAGAAAATATTCCAATTTCGGGATTTGCGCTGCTCCTGCAACGCTTGCATGGCGATTTTTTCCAGCACTTCACGTTCCCAAGAGTCCGGCTGCGACATAAGAGGCGTCCTTTAGTCGATAAATGTACGGCAGAAGC